>JASFUG010000016.1:0-19845 GCA_050050395.1 Nitrospirota bacterium | reverse complement strand
GCTGCGGCTGGCGGAGGACGAGGGCATCGAGAAGCTCTATCTCTCGCATCTCAACTACGCCGGCCGCGGCAACCGGAACCGTGGCGACGACGTCCTGCTCAATACCAGCCGGCGCGCGATGGACCTCCTGTTCGAGTGGTGCTGGCACCACCTGCAGCGCGGTACGGCCAAGGAGCTCGTCACCGGCAACAACGACGCCGACGGCGTCTACCTGCTGCACTGGGCACGGCGCCACGTGCCGCCACGCGCCCACCACCTGCATGCCAAGCTGGTGCAATGGGGCGGTAACTCCTCCGGAGTGAACGTCGCCAACATCGACAACCTGGGCAACGTCCACCCGGACACCTTCTGGTGGGGCCATACCGTGGGCAACGTGCGGAGCCGGCCCTTCTCTGCGATCTGGCCGGACACCACCGATCCGCTGATGGCCGGCCTCAAGTCGCGGCCACGGCCCCTGAAGGGGCGGTGCGGCGCGTGCCTCTACCGCGACATCTGCGGTGGCAACACCCGGGTGCGGGCCTACCGGCTCACCGGCGACCCGTGGGCGGAGGATCCCGCCTGCTACCTGACCGATGATGAGGTCGGCCTTGCCACCGGCTGCGCGACCGCGGCGGCCCCCAACCGCACGCCGACCGACCGTGCCGCCATCCTGCCGCACTGAGAACCCGACCATGACTCGACATATGTCTGCACTAGCCCTCGCGGCCGCGCTGCTATCGGCCCCTCCCGTGTGGGCCACTGACACCGCGACACCCGACGCCGTCGCGCTCTATGCGGAACACTGCGCGAGCTGCCACGGCGTCGATCGACTGGGCGGCATGGGACCTGCGCTGCTGCCCGAGAATTTCCGGCGTCTGGACCAGGACGCGGCCGCCACCGCCATCGCGGACGGCCTCGCCGCCACGCAGATGCCGCCGTTCCAGAAGACCCTGTCACCCGCGGCCATCGCGGCGCTGGTCGACCTGATCTTCACGCCCCCGCCGCAGCCGCCCGAGTGGGGCAGTGAGCGCATTGCCGCCACCCGCGTGGTCCAAAATCCGCTCGAGACCCTCCCTCCCAGGCCCGTGTACAAGGCCGACCTGCTGAACCTGTTCCTGGTGGTCGAGCTCGGCGACCACCACGTCACGGTCCTGGACGGGGATCGAATGGAGCCGATCCACCGCTTCGCCACCCATCGCGCCCTGCACGGTGGGCCGAAGTTCTCCCCGGATGGGCGTTTCGTCTACCTGGCATCGCGGGACGGCTGGGTGAGCAAATACGACCTGTACAACCTCAAGCCTGTGGCCGAGGTCCGCGCCGGCATCAACACGCGCAATCTCGCCGTGTCCAGCGACGGGCGGTACGTGATGGTGGCGAACTACCTCCCCCACACCCTTGTCCTGCTGGGCGCCGATACCCTTGTCCCCCTGCGGGTCATGCAGGTGCACGACGACAAGGGTACCGAATCACGGGTGAGCGCGGTGTACGACGCCGCACCGCGGCACAGCTTCGTCGCCGCGCTCAAGGACCTGCCGGAGATCTGGGAGATCTCCTACGCGGATCCTCCTCCCTACCACGGCCCGGTCCACGACTATCGGGACGAGGGCCCCCTCGCCGAGCCGCAGCCCTTTCCCGTGCGCCGCATCCGCCTGGACGACTACCTGGACGACTTCTTCTTCGATCAGGCGTACCGCCACGTCATCGGTGCGGCACGAAATGCCGAGAACGGGCAGGTCGTGAACCTCGATGTTGGGCGGAAGATCGCGGAGATCAAACTCCCGGGGATGCCTCATCTCGGGTCGGGAATCACCTGGGACTACGAGGGCCGACCGGTATTGGCGACGCCGCTCCTGGATCAGGGGATCGTCAGCATCATCGACATGCGCACGTGGCGCACGATCAAGGAGATCAAGACCCTGGGGCCGGGGTTCTTCATGCGCAGCCACGAGAACACGCCATACGCCTGGGTGGACGTCTTCTTCGGCCCCCACAAGGACGTCGTGCACGTCATCGACAAGCGCACCCTGGAGATCGTAAAGACCCTGCGGCCCGCGCCGGGTAAGACCGCGGCGCACTTGGAGTTCACCCGCGACGGTCGCCGTGCGCTGCTGAGCATCTGGGAGACCGACGGCGCCGTGGTGGTCTATGACGCGAGCCGACTGGAGGAGGTGAAGCGGCTCCCGATGAACAAACCTTCCGGAAAGTACAACGTCTACAACAAGATCACGCGTTCCGCCGGGACGAGCCACTGAGTGCGCCCTGTTGTACCCCCAGTCCCCCGGCGACTCGTGGCCGCGGAGAGGGCGGTGGAAGGCGAGGCCAGCCGCGTCGTAAACCGAATTTCGGACTTTCGTATCTTTAAATCGTATGTTATATTAACTCTACTTATTCATTAGCCATTCGGGCAGCTCGAATACCATCGAAACACTGTTGTTTTGGCGATGGTCTTAAGGAACGTCGTAATCGCCATTACGCAAGTACTATCGGTAATCGGCCGTAGGTAAGTCGCGACCAGACGCAACGCATCCGTGAGCCAGTTTCTCGGTCCCATCCACCACGTCATGTACGGCAAGATCCGGCTGGTGCACGGCTGGGAGAAGGCGTGCGTGGCCGGTGCCGAGGAGGCATGGGACGGGCCGCACGTCGCCGAGCTGCTCGCCCCGATCGGCGCACAGCGGTGGCAGCCGGCGGACGGTGACCTCGCCGCGCTGATCGGCGAGCAGCCCATCCATGACTGGCTGGAAGCCAACCTCAACCGTGCCGAGACGAGCCTCGCCCGGGTTGTTACTGCGTTACGAGGCCACGGCGAGGGCGCCGAAGAGCTGTTGCGCCGTGCCTCTTTCGGCCACGGCCGCGCGACGGCCGGTGGCGCCGCCCTACCACCGGCGGTGGGCCGATCATCGCTGGAGGCGGTTGCGGCGCTTCTCGCCGGCTGCTACCTCGACGGCATGCCGTGCGACCAGGTGAGCGAGGTGGCCGAGATGACCGGCGAGCACCTTGCAATCCGCCGCCTGCTGGAGATTCACCGCGCCAACTGGGAGGCCGGCGGGGCCGATGCGAACACTATGGTCGCCCTGCAAGGGGCATGGTGCGCCGGCCTCGCCGCGGGCGTCTCCGACGCCATTCAATACCACCGGGAGGTTCAGCCGGTCGGCGGGATGCTCGCCTGCGTCGACACGTTCACCCTGTGACGCATCACCGCTGACTGATCGACCACAAGACCGAGCCAGCGACTACCGTCTACTGAATCGCCACCCTGCGGGCGCCGCCATCGCCCGTGGGGGCATCCGATCGTTGACCCACGACAAGATGGAGGAGAGCGCCATGACCCGCTACCCGCACAGTCCATTCGGACACCGTGTTGCAACGTTTGCCCTCGGAGTGCTGGCCTTGCTCATCGTCACTCTCCCTGCTACCCGCACCGCCGCAGCCTCGCCGGAGGGCGACCGGTGCATCCAGTGCCATAGCTTCGTGTCCAAGGGCATCGTGGCGCAGTGGGAGAAATCCAAGCACAGCCAGAATGATGTCGACTGCTACACCTGCCACGAGGCCGACGCCGACGACGTAGATGCCTGGCAGCACGAGGGGTTCACCATCGCCGTGATCGTGTCGCCCCTGGACTGCTCCGGCTGTCACGATCAGCAGTTCAACGAGCAGAAGGGGTCTCACCACGCCAAGGCCGGGCAGATTCTCGGCTCCCTCGACAACCTGCTCGGAGAGGTGGTGGGCGGCGAACCCGCGGTGAACGCCGCCTGCCGTCAATGCCACGGCTCCCAGGTGAAGATCGACTCCCGCGGCCGACCGACCGCCGACACCTGGCCCAACACCGGCATGGGGCGCATGAACCCGGACGGATCGTGGGGCTCGTGCGCCGCGTGTCACGCGCGCCACGAGTTCAGCGTCAAACAGGCACGGCAGCCCGAGGCGTGCGGCAAGTGCCACCTCGGCCCGGACCACCCCCAGATCGAGGTATGGAACGAGTCCAAGCACGGCATCCTCTATCACGCCAATCGCGAGGACATGAACCTCGACGCCTCCCCATGGCGCGCCGGCAAGGAGTACTTCACCGGCCCCACCTGCTCCTCCTGTCACATGAGCGCCGCCGGCAACCAGCCCATCACCCATGACGTGGGGGAGCGCATCTCCTGGACCCTCCGTCCACCGGTCTCGGTGAAGCTCAACATGGTGGTCTACGACGACGACACCAAGGACGACATCAACGGGGAGACCCCCCAGCTTCCCAAGGTCGGCGAGGTCGTCAAGACCAAGAAGGGGGAGATGAAGAAGGTGAAGGCGGTGCTACCGTGGGAGGAGCGTCGCGCACGAATGCAGCACGTCTGCGATCAGTGCCACGCCCACAGCTTCGTGGAGGGGGCCTACGCGCAGTTCGACGACGTGGTCTACCTGTACAACGAGAAGTTCGCCGAGCCGGCCAAGGCGATCATGGGCGAGCTGAAGAAGGCTGGGAAGATCACCGCGGCGGACTTCGATGACCCGATCGAATGGACCTGGTGGGAGATCTGGCACCACGAAGGCCGCCGCGCCCGCCATGGCGCCTCGATGTTCGGCCCGGACTATGTTTGGTGGCACGGCATCTACGAGGTCGCCAAGCACTTCTATATCGAGTTCATCCCCGAGCTGAAGGAGGTGGCGGGTGAGAAGATGGCCAAGGAGCTGCTCGACAAATATGTCTACAGCCAGCCCGGCCACGTCTGGCATCGGGACGGCCTGAACAAGGAGCAGCTGAAGAAGATCCAGGAGTTCTACCAGAAGCGGTACCAGCAGTAGGTCCGGCTGCGGTTCGCTCCGGCCGGGCGTCCGGGTCCTCTCCTTTCCCGGGTGCCGGCCGGAGCGGCCGTGTGGCCCTGCCGGTGCCCGTCCCAGCCGTGAATCCCCGGCGCCTACTTGCCGTTGTGGCCATGACCTGCATTGCCCTAGCCCCGTCATCCCCACCGGGGGCCGCGCAACCCGTCGTCCTTGCGGGCCATTCGAGCTGGGTGAATAGCGTCGCCGTGTCGGACGACGGTGTGGTCGCCACCGCGGGCAACGACGGGCAGATCGGCCTCTGGCGGGACACCGACGGTACCCGGCTGGCCTGGCTACATCTGCCACGGCGCCGCTCACCCATGGGGGAGGCCCCACTACTCGCGCACCTAGGTGTTCCGGCCTACAGCGTCGCCTTTGATCGCGGAAGTCGCCGGCTCGCGGCCGGCTGCGGCGACGGCGCCATCCACGTGGCCGACGTGGCAACCCGCCAGTTCATCGCGACTCTCCCGGACCCGAGCGGCCACGTGAATGCCGTGTGCTGGCTATCTGCCCACCACCTGCTCGCGGGCACCATCGACGGCCGCCTGGTCCTGTGGGATGTGGAGCACCGCGCGCGCCTGGCCGAGCGCCCGGTCTTCCAGTTCCCGATCCAGGGGATCGCCTTGAGTCCCGATGGGACCAGTGTCGCCGTGGCCAGCTTCGACAGCCGCGTGCGCATCGTGGCCGTTCCCGGCCTCGATGTCACCGCCTCCCTCGCCGGCCACAAGGATGTGGTCTACTCCGTGGCGTGGTCCGGCGACGGCCGCTACCTGGCCAGCGGCAGCAACGACCACACCGCTCTGCTCTGGGATCTCCGTGATCAATCGTCACACCCGATCTGGCAGGGCGAGGCGCCGGTCTACGCGGTCGCCTTCACGTCGGATGGAGAACGTCTCGCCGTGGCCGAGCAGGCCCAGCCCATCCGCATCCTCGCGGTGCCCTCCGGCCGGCCGCTCTCCCAGCTCTCGGGCCATACCGCAGACGTGGTGGCCCTCGCCTTCACCGCGGACGGCCGGCTGGTGAGTGGCGCCCGTGACGCCACGGCGCGCATCTGGTCGGCGGAGGTGACCCATTAAGAAAGTCCAACCCAAACGTGTCGTCGCACCAACCGAATCCGTTAGCCGACTGAAGTCGGCCCTACATGTAGGGCGAGTTTCAACCCGCCAGGTAACTGCTCACAAGAGGCAAGTGACATGGACATCTCCGGCCTGATCATCGACTGCGAGGAGCGTCGCTTCGACGACGTGGTGGATGCCCTCGGGGGCATGCCGGAGCTGGAGATCCTCCGCCTCGTGCCACCCTCGCGGGTGGTGTGCCTGGTGGAGGCGGCGGACATCGACCCCTCGATGGCCGTAAGCGAGCGCATCTGGGCGATCCCGGGCGTCGCCGCCATCAACCTCACCTGTCACTACCACGGTGTGGAAGAGGAGGACGTGCCACAAGAGGAGATGGCGTTGCCAGACACGAACGAAGTAGCCACGGACCACAAGGGACTAGCGACTAGGGATTAGGGGCTAGAGGAGGATGGCCGCCTTTGGCGGCCAGAGGATCTGTTCAGATGTCGCTCCCGAGAAAGATCGATCGCCGGCCCGCAGGGCCGGCACTCCCCCTCGACCCTAGCCCCTAACCCCTCATTGCTTAGCGCTTCAGATCCCGAAGTCACTCGATCCTCTCGCCCTGACCCCTCACGACCCAGGAGGCAGACATGGACCTCACCCGCAGGCAATTCGTGAAATCGGCCGCTGTTGCCACCACCCTGGCCGCCGCCGGCCTCACCCCGGAGATCGGTGTGAGCGAGGCCGAGGCGCGGCTTGCCGACCTGAAGTGGGACAAGATTCCGTGCCGGTTCTGCGGCACCGGCTGCGGCGTCATGGTCGGCGTGAAGGATGGCAAGATCGTCGCCAGCAAGGGTGACCCGGAGGCGCCGGTCAACCGCGGCCTGAACTGTATCAAGGGCTACTTCCTGCCCAAGATCCAGTACGGCGCCGACCGCCTCACCCAGCCGTTGATGCGCAAGAAGGGAGGGCGCTTCGACAAGGACGGCGACCTGACGCCGGTGTCGTGGGACGAGGCCCTCGACACCATCGCCGCGCGCATGAAGGCGGAGATCGCGGCCAACAACGGCATGGGCAACACCATCGCCATGTTCGGCTCCGGCCAGTGGACCGTCTTCGAGGGCTACGCCGCGGCCAAGTGGTTCAAGGCCGGCCTGCGCTCCAACAACATCGATCCCAACGCGCGCCATTGCATGGCCTCGGCCGTGGTCGGGTTCATGACCACCTTCGGTATCGACGAGCCCATGGGGTGCTACGACGACATCGAGGCCGCCGACACCTTCGTCCTGTGGGGCGCCAACATGGCGGAGATGCACCCGGTCCTCTACTCGCGGGTGGCGGCGCGCAAGCTCGGCCATCCCGGGTGCAAGCTGTTCAACCTCTCCACCTTCTCCAACCGCTCCTCCGAGGTGGCGGACAAGGAGGTGATCTTCGAGCCCCAGACCGACCTGGCGCTGCTCAACTGCATCTCCAAGATCATCATCGACAAGGGGTGGGTGAACGAGAAATTCGTCAACGACCACTGCCAGTTCATGATCGCCGACTTCAACATCGGCTACGGCCTGGACGACCACAAGGAGTACAAGCCCAATCCGCAGAAGGTCGACTTCGACGCCCTCAAGCACTTCCTCAACGGCAACTACAAGCACCTCGCCCGGTACAACAAGGCGGATAAGGGGGTCGACTACGGCAAGTACCGGTACTACATCGACGACTACTCGCCGCGCGCCGTGGCGAAGCTCGCCAAGGTGCCGGTGGACACGATCTACGAGCTGGCCGCCGAGTACGGCGACCCGAAGCGCAAGGTCACCAGCTTCTGGACCATGGGCTTCAACCAGCACACCCGCGGCTCGTGGGTGAACAACCTGATCTACAACGTCCACTTGCTCACGGGGAAGATCAGCGAGCCGGGGAACTCCCCCTACTCCCTCACCGGCCAGCCGTCCGCCTGCGGCACGGCGCGCGAGGTCGGCACCTTCGCCCACCGCCTGCCGGCGGACATGGTGGTGAACAACGACGCGCACCGGAAGCTGGCAGAGAAGATCTGGCAGGTTCCGGCCGGGACCATCCCGCCCAAGCCAGGCACCCACGCGGTGAAGATGGTGCGCTACGTCGACCTGGGGAAGATCAACGTCTTCTGGTCCATGTGCGCCAACCCCATGCAGGACTACGCGAATCTCAACCGCTTCCGGGCCGGGGTGCGTAAACCGCACTGCCTCTACATCCATTCCGACCCCTACCCGAACCGCTCCACGGAGCTGGCGGACATCGTCCTGCCCACCGCCATGTGGGCAGAGAAGGAGGGCGCGTACGGCAATGCCGAGCGCCGCACCCAGTTCTGGCGTAAACAGGTCGACGCCCCGGGCGAGGCGAAGTCAGACCTCTGGCAGATCATCGAGGTGGCCAAGCGCACCGGCCACGGTGCCCTGTTCGAGAAGTTCTACGGCGTGACCGACCCGCGCCAGCAGTACCCCCTGCGCGAGGGCTGGCCCCATGACGACGCGGCCCGGACCGCCGGTTTCAACATCGAGCAGGCGATCTTCGAGGAGTACCGGATCTTCGGTGAGGGACACGGCCACGACCTGGCACCCTACGACACCTACCACCAGGTGCGCGGCCTGCGCTGGCCGGTGATCAACGGCAAGGAGACCCAGTGGCGATTCCGCGAGGGATACGACCCGATGGTGCCTCCGGGCAAGGGCGTCTATTTCTACGGCAACGCCAAGAAGAACGGCGGTCGAGCGAACATCTGGATCCGCGCATACGAGCCCGCCGCCGAGGCGCCCGATGCCGACTACCCACTGTGGCTGTGCACCGGCCGGGTCCTGGAGCACTGGCACTCCGGCACCATGACCAACCGGGTGCCGGAGCTGCACCGCGCCTATCCCCACGCCACGGTCGCGATGCACCCGGAGGACGCGAACAAGCTGGGGATCAAGCGCGGCGACAAGGTGCGGGTCACCTCGCGGCGCGGCGAGGTCATCGCCCGTGCCGACATCGGTGGCCGTGCCCAGCCGCCCGCCGGCCTGGTGTACGTCCCGTGGTTCGACGAGGACGTGATGATCAACACCGTCACCCTCGACGCCTTCTGCCCCATGAGTCGCGAGACCGACTACAAGAAGTGCGCCGTGAAGGTGGAGAAGGCTTGAAATGACCTCACCGCAGAGGCGCAGAGGACGCAGAGAGAATCTTGCCTCCGTGACCTCTGCGTCTCTGCGGTGAGCTTGGGTCACTTCGCAAATGGAATTTCTTTTCCTCTCGCCAAGACGCAAAGACGCCAAGGGTGTTGATCGCAACCTTTGCGCCTTGGCGCCTTTGCGAGAGCACTCATAGAAGACGTTGCATGAACCCCGAAGAGGAACCCCGCGTTCCTGAACCCTGCACCGAGGAGGAAGGCGAGTGGTGGCGGGTCACGCCCAAGGAAGAGAGTCGGCCGCGGCGTTTCACCCGGCGGCAGCTCTTCGTCTCTGCCGCTCGGATGGGCACCGCTGCCGCCGCCCTGTGGGCCGGCGTAGTGCTGCTCCGCGACGCCGCGTGGCGCCTGCGACCGCCAGGGGCAGGGGACGAGGACCAGTTCCTCTCCAAGTGTATCCGCTGCGGGCTCTGTGCCCAGAATTGCCCCTACGATGTGATCCACCTCGCCCCTCTCGCGGCAGGAGTGGCGATGGGGACCCCCGAGCTGGTGGCACGGACCGGCGCCTGCCAGCTCTGCCCCGACCTGCCGTGCATCAAGGCGTGTCCGACCACGGCGCTCGATCCCCGGATCACCGACGTCAAGGACGTGAAGATGGGCCTGGCGGTGATCGTCGACCGCGAGAGCTGCCTGGCCCTGCAGGGACTGCGCTGCGAGATCTGCTACCGGGTCTGCCCGCTGCTGGACCGGGCGATCTCCCTGGAGCCGCGCTTCAACCCGCGGACCGGCAAGCACACCATCTTCGAGCCGGTGGTCCTCTCCGACGGCTGTGTCGGATGCGGCCGCTGCGAGGAGGCATGTCCCACGGACGAGGCGTCGATCAAGGTCCTCTCCCTGGCCACCGCCAAGGGCAAGCTCGGGGAGCACTACCGCCTGGGTTGGAAGGAGGAGAGTGCGTGAGGAAGCTGTCAGCGATCAGCCGTCCGCTTTCAACTTGAAAGGAAGAGACCATCTTTTCGGGCGGCTGACTCGACGCCCGTCAAAGAAATATCCAGCGCTAGCTGTCCTCATACGCTGATAACTGACCGCTGAAAGCTAACCGCTAATGGCTACCATCCCCAACGTTCCCCACCGCAGTCGCGACGAGCTGCCGCACACATGGACCAAGGTGCGGCGGGTGGTGCAGCTGTGTTGCCTCGCGCTGTTTGCGATCTTCCCACTCACCCACTGGGCGACGGAACGGATGTATGGGCCGGAGAGGATCGTGCGGGAGACCTACGTCCAGGGCCACTTCGCCGCGTCGTCGTTCCGCGCTGGTGGTTTCCAGCTCCACCTCGCCGATCCCTTCGCGGCGATCGAGGTGTTCATCGCCTCCCACGAGGTGACCCTCACGCTGGCGATCGCCGCCGGCATCGTGCTGGCCTTCTACTGGCTGCTCGGCGGGCGCACTTTCTGCGCCTGGGCGTGTCCCCTGGGTACCGTGCTGGATCTCGCCGAGCCCGGGCACCGGTGGCTACGCAAGCGGTGGCATTTCAAGACCAGGGAGATTGCGCCACGGCTCAAGTATCAGCTCCTCGCGGCCATCTTGCTGGTCTCCGCCCTCACCGGACTGACGGTCTTCGAGCTCGTGTCGCCGATCTTCGCGGTGTCGCGGGCCATCGCCTTCGGGGTCACCTCCGGGCTCGTCGTAGTCGGCCTGATCGTCGCCTTCGAAGTGCTCGTCGCCCGGCGCGGCTGGTGCGAGTCGTTGTGCCCAGTGGGTGCATTTTACGGCCTTGTGGGCAAGGTGAGCCCGGTGCGCGTGGCGATCGACCACGACATCTGCGACGAGTGCAAGGTGTGCGCACGCTACTGCGTCACGCCACGCATCCTCGATCCGCCCATCGATGGAGTCACGGACGCGGTCACCTCCGCGGACTGCACCCTGTGCGGCGCCTGTCTCGACGACTGTCCTACCGGGGCGCTATCCATGCAGATCGCCTTCCGCGCCCGGAGAGCCACGTGAGAGCAGGTACAGCCTGCGTTTCTTCTTCTAACCACCAAGGCACCAAGGACACCAAGAAAACACGAAGGGATGCTCGACAAACACAACGCCATCTTGGTGGCCCTTGGTGATCTTGGTGCCTTGGTGGTTCATCTCTTATTACCCGGATTCGCTTATTCAAAGGAGGTGTCCCATGAAAGGCTTCGCTCTATTCACCGCCGGTGCCGGCCTCGTCCTGCTGATGGCTGCATGCGCGTCCACCCCACAGGGTGCGACGCCTTCCGCCGCCGAATCGCCGGCGCACTGGGCCCAGGAGACCGGCAAGGCGCAGATCACGCCCGGTGAGACCGTCTACCCGTCGGCCATGCCCGGCGCATCCGAGGTCATGGGCCGCGGTTACGAGGGGGCGCCGCCGATGATCCCGCACGACATCACCGCCATGACGGTGAGCCAGGAGTACAACACCTGCCTGGCGTGTCACCTGAGCGGCGAGACCGATCGTGAGGGGCATCGCGCCACCCCGATCCCGAATAGCCACTTCACGGACCTATACGACCAGTCCTACGAGAAGGACCGGGCGAAGGCAATCAAGACCTACCGTAATGCCAGCCTGCCCTCGAAACATGGGCTCCTCGGCACGCGCTACGTGTGCACCCAGTGCCACGCCCCCCAGGCGGACATCACGCCGTGGGTGCCGAGTACGTTTTGAGGGAGAAGGTTGGCGTGATGATGGTATCCGCGGAGCGTTCAACGTCGAGATGAACACAAACAAGGGGCTAGGAATTAGGGACTAGGGGCTAGGGGAGGACAGCCCTTCGCGCTGGCCGAACATTTGATGGTCGCTGCCTACGAAACGAATTGCTGGCCGCCCATGGCGGCCATCCACCCCCTAGCCCCCAGCCCCTAGTCCCGAACCCCTGCGAGCGAAGCGAGCCATGTCCCACACCTGGACCCGACGTGAGGTACTCCTGGGCGGGCTGCCGCGGCTTGCCCGGCGCCTGGCCGAGAGCCCCCCCGGTCCTCCCTTGCCACCGCTGGTGCGGCCTCCCGGGGCGCTGGCCGAGCCGGACTTCCTCGCGACCTGCGAGCGGTGTCACGCGTGCGTCGAGGCGTGCCCGAACCATGTACTGGCCCAGGTCGCGGGGAGAGGGGGAGAGATCGATGGCACACCGCACATGGCGTTCCGGGAAGGCTACTGCGAGCTGTGTCGCGCCTGCGCCGAGGCGTGTCCCAGCGGCGCATTGCCGAGCGAGGTGACCGGTGCTGCAGCCCGTCCGGGTATCGCCATCGTGGACATGGCGCAGTGCCTGAACAGGGCCGGCTTCGCCATGTGCCTCTCGTGCCAGGACCGCTGTCCCGAACGGGCGATCACCCTGATGCAGCTTCGCACCCCGACGGTCATCACGGAACGGTGCGCGGGATGCGGGGCGTGTCAGTTCGTCTGTCCCACGTCGCCGGTAGCCGTCGCGGTCGCGCCGATCGGGCGCCCGGCCCCTGGCCCGGCGGGATCGCACTCATGAGCGCCCGAGATTTCTGGCCGACGCTGATCATCGCGCTATGGTGCTGCATCGGTCCCGCTACCGCAGGCGAGGTCGCCACCGCCGCACCGGAGCCGGTGCCGGAATCAGCCGTGTCGGCCGACGAGCAGGTCCGCGCGGGGCTGAAGCTGGCCCACCAGGGCGCCTGGCAGGCGGCGATCGAGGCATTCAACGCGGCGCTGGCGATCGACCCGGAGTCGGGCGAGGCCCTGTTCTTTCGCGGCCAGGCCGAGGCGGCGAAGAAGGACTACCCGGCCGCCTTGCACTCCCTCGCCGCGGCCCTGACCCACATGCCGCACGAGCCGGCTATCTACCAGACGATCGGCGAGGTCCATGCGGCGCGCGGCGACGCCGATCGCGCCGCCGACGCCCTCGCGATTGCCGCTGACCTCTACCTCCGACAGGACGCCGGCCCGGAGGCACAACAGACCGTCGCCCGACTCCGGGAGGTGAAGCCGGATGCGCCACAGCTCAGCGCATTGCAGGAACGCGCCGCGCGTGTAGCTGCGCAGCGTTAATTCGCCGCCATCTCCGCCAGTTGCTCGGAGTAGGCCACCACAAGGTCGCGGACCGAGACGATCCCCAACATCTTGTCATCCTCCATCACCACCAGGTGGCGGTGGCGGTAGAGGCGCATCTTTTCGTTAATCTCATCGAGCGACTCGTCCGGAGCACAGCTCGAGATCTTGGGCGTCATGACCTCGCCGATGTGACAGGAGTGCAGGGAGATGTCGCGATAGGTCACCCTCTTCAATAGATCGCGTTCGGAGAACATGCCGACCGGCACGCTGTCCTTGGTGACCACGACCGCACCGATATTGTGCTGCGCCATACGGGTGGTGACGTCGAACAGGATCTCCTTGCGATCGGCCGTATGGACGGTAGGTGTCATGATGTCACGGGCGGTTTTGGCGACCATTCGATGGCCCTCCCACTGGATTGATGAGCAGTTGAGATAGTTATTCGTAAGCTACCACCGAAACCCACGGCCAGCAATGTGACAGCGACGGATCCACCCCACCCGAACCTCGAGATGATGGCGCACGCGATCGACGCCTGCCGTCGGGGCATCGACGCCGGGCAGACGCCGTTCGCCTGCGCCATTGCGCAGGAAGGTCGTCTGATCGCTGTGGCGCACAATACCGTGTGGCGCGACGTGGACATCACCGCCCATGCCGAGATGATGGCTTTGCGGGACGCATGCCACGCCCTGGGGCGCATCGACCTCTCCGGCTGCGACCTATACACCACCTGTGAACCGTGCCCCATGTGCCTCGCTGCCAGCCACTGGGCGCGCATCGGCACGGTCTTCTTCGGCGCGACGATCGCCGATGCCCAGGCCGCCGGATTCAACGAGCTGGCAGTCCCGGCGCAGGAGCTGGTTACGCGCGGCGGCAGCCCCATGAAAGTCGTCGGTGGGGTACTGCACGATGAATGTGCTGCCCTGTTCGAGGAGTGGCGTCGCCGACCCGACGCCCGGACCTACTGAGGGGGAAACGGACGGCAAACCAACGGGTGCCCCCGAAGACACTTCCTCACCGCGCTCGCCCCGCATCCCTCGACGTGCCGCCTTGGCGGGTTCAGACCGCCCGCAGCGGGCGGGACGCCCCGGGGACGATCACGGGATGCCCGCCCCGGGGTGCGGCCGTTCCGGCATGACGAGGGTCCCATCCGGGCGCACCTCGACGAGGTCCATGCCACACACCGGGCAAATCCCCGGGTGATCGTAGGTCTTGTCCTCCTCGCAACGCATGGGGCAGGCATAGGCCGCGACGCCGCCCTGATCCGCCGACCGATGACAAGCGGCGACCGCAATGCCCGCCAGCAATAGAACCGCAACAAACATTCGCGAGCGACTGGCGACCATGTCCGAAGCAATATCCAGGAAAGCGCCACCTACGCGCCAGGGTAGGCGTGACCAGCACCACCAGGACGGTCGTCCCGCGGCAACGGCGAAGAGATTACCAAGGATGTGGGGCGTGCGCTGTCGATCACAACAATGCGGGCGGTGGGGGAGGAGTCGCAGGGGACGCTGCCACGGGATGGCAACGCCTCGTCGCCAAAACGGAAAGATCTCTCTGAGAGGGGCCCGGTACCCCTGTTCGGATCAGGGGACCGTGGCATCAGGGCCCTGTGATGGGCAACAGCCCAGCCTTGCAAGGCCAGACAAGAGGTCCGCCCGAAGGCGTGATATGGGAGGGGCTCAGCGGACACGAAGGTGTTCCATCATCGTGATGATCCTGGACGCAGCGCAGCTCCAGACGCGCCGCACGAGCGCGTCACAGACTGGTAGCGACTGTGCCGGTGCTGGGTATCGCCGGTCGTTTCATGACAGCCGGATGCCGGTTACCATAAGTGATGAATATCGATGAAATCCGCACCGCCCTCAGGGAAGTCATCGACCCCGAGGTCGGCGTCAACGTGGTCGATCTGGGCCTCCTGTACGGGATCGAGTTGGAGGGTGCGGAGGTCCGGGTGCGCCTCACCATGACGAGTCCAGCATGTCCTCTCGGCGCTCACCTGCGGGAGCAGGTGGAGTCCGCCATCCGCCGTCACTGCCCCGACGCCGGGATCGTCACCGTTGACCTCGTCTGGGATCCACCGTGGTCTCCGGAACGTATGTCAGACGAAGCCAAACGCGCCCTCGGCTGGTGAGGCGCCATGGCCGCGAACCGTCTACGGATCGAGCGACTGCCCCTGCTCGCCTTGGCGGTGGCGGCGCTCGTCGCCGCATTGTGGGGCGGCTTGCTCCGTCTCCACTGGCGGCTACCGGTCCCGCACGCGAACTGGATCTCCTACCACGGCCCGCTCATGGTATCGGGTTTCGTGGGCACCGTCATCAGCCTGGAACGCGCCGTGGCGAGCGGCGCGTGGCCCGCGTACGGCGCCCCGCTGATCACCGGGGTTGGCGCCCTCTGCCTCGTGATCGGACTGCCGCATCCCATCGGTCCCGCCCTCATGACCCTGGGCTCTGCCGGCTTGGTCATGATCTTCGCCGGGTTTGTACGGCGCCAGCCGACGGCCTTCACAGTCACCATGGGAATCGGTGCGGTGGCGTGGCTGGTCGGGAACGTGCTGTGGCTGAGACGCTGGGAGCTCAATGACGTGGTTCCCTGGTGGATGGTCTTCCTCGTCGCCACCATCGCCGGCGAACGGCTGGAGCTCACCCGTTTTCTGCGCCCCACCCCATGGAAACGTCGTCTCTTTTTCCTGGCCATGGGAACGGCGCTCGCCGGGCTCGTGCTATGCGGCCCGTGGCCGGCCGGTGGAGTCCGTCTCCTGGGTGGGGGGATGGTCGCTATCGCTGCATGGTTTGTGCGCTTCGACGTCGCCCGCCAGACCGTGCGGCAAGAGGGTCTACCACGGTTCGTCGCGATATGCCTGCTGTCCGGCTACGCCTGGCTGGCCGTGTCCGGTGTCATCGCCGTGGTGGTCGGCGCACAACGCTCGGACCTGGTCAACGACGCGCTCCTCCATTCGCTCTTCCTGGGTTTCGTCTTCGCCATGATCTTCGGCCACGCACCGATCATCTTCCCGGCGGTGCTGGGTCTCCCCGTGGCCTTCCGGCGACGTTTCTATCTCCACCTCGCCCTCCTCCACGCCGCTCTCGTGGTTCGCGTGGCGGCAGACCTCGCCGCCTGGGCTCCCGGCCGACGCTGGGCCGGCCTAGTCAACGCCCTCACCCTGCTCCTGTTCCTGATCAACACCGTCTCGTCGATCCGCAGCCGGCCCTCGCCGGCGCCGGAATGATCGGTTTCAGGGTCGCGCCGCCTCGCGACGAATGCGGGTGCGAAATGCGGGCTACCCCCACCGCCAAATGGCGATGATCAGCGTGATGAGAAAAACGCAGACCAGGTTCATATAGGCCAGAAAGTAAAAGATCCGTTCGTGCGCCGGCCTTCGGCCCTTCCGGTCTACCGCGGCCAGCTCTGCCACCACCGGCATCATCACGATCTTGTCCTCTTCGTGAGGGGCCTGTGACAGGGACTCTGTCAGGTCGAGGCCGGCCTGATGTCTCCCCATGTGGGTACCCTCGGTCCACAGAGGACTGCGCGTGACGTCGTAGACCGTTTCCTGGTAGGCAACGTACGCAGGGCGCCCTTCCCTGCCATCAAAGGCGCGCAGCTCGTCCTGGGTCATCGCCCCCGATGCGGCGGCCGGGGCCGACTCCCGTCGCCGCAATCGCGGCCCAACTACCGTCACGACGATCAGCGCCGCACCGCTCATCAGCGAGAAGATCGCGATCTTTGCCAGGAGCAGCACGCCAAACCGAGTGCCGAGCAGATAATTCAGGTCCGGCACGCGATACGCCGTAAGGATGGCACCGGTGATCGTCATGATGCCCATGGAGACCAGGCCCACCCGCACCTCCCCCCGGGGCAGGCCGCGCGAGGCGTATGCCGGCTTGAGGATCAGATGAACGTACAGGATGGTGCCGAACCACAGGACACCGGTGAGGACGTGTAGATAGCCGGTCCCGAGCCTGAAGAGACGGGAGCCGATCCGCCGCGCGACAACGCCCGTGGAGGTCTCTGCGCCAGCGAGGTCAGGCGCGATGGAAAGGAGGTAGCCCTCGCCGGCGGCCGTGAGCGCACCACCGCCGGATGCGCTCAGGTGGCAAAACCCACAGTCTTTCTGGGTCTTGTCGGCGTACTCCGTCGTTGCTCCCGCAATGGCCACGCAGAGCAACAAGATCGCGGCCGGACACGTGACGCCAACGAGCCTCCGCCGGAGTATTCGGCCACGGCTCATCTCATCTTCGATGCCGACAAGAAGCCGCCGTACGCGGCACAACGCCTCCGCTAGAACCAGTACTCCGGGTAGCGGCGGTGGCGGGCGAGGTTGTTGGTAATGAGGGCGATGGTGAGCATGATCAGGGCGCCCAGGGCGGCGGGGACGAGGACGTAGAGATAGCCCAGGGCGTGGATCTTGGCGCTGCCGATCACCGCGATCAGGGCGGTGGCGCCGCCGGGGGGGTGTAGACACTTGAGCAGGTGCATCACGACGATGGCCAGCGATACCGCCAGGGCTGCGGCCAGCCACGTCGGGTGGGCGAGCTTGTAGCAGGTGACCCCGACCAGGGAGGAGAAGACGTGGCCCCCCACGAGGTTCCATGGCTGGGCCAGGGGGCTCTTGATCGCTGCGTAGATGAGCACCGCCGAAGCCCCGAAGGAGCCGATCACCAGGGTGAGGTCACGTGGGTCCATGAACCGGTGGGAGAGGTACGCGACGGCCAGAATGCCGCAGAAGCTACCGACCCAGGACCAGGCGATCTCCTCCAGGTCGACCCGCGGCGGGGACTGGCCGCCGCCCCGCATCTTGGAAAAGAACGCGCTCATGGCTGCGCCTCCTCACCCTGTTCTTCCTGGCGGTGGAGCACCCGGACCAGGTCGGCACGGGTGACGATCCCCACGAGATGCCCCGTCCCGTCTACCACCGGTAGCCGGTTGATCCTCCGTTCCACCATCAGGGTGGCGGCGCGGCTCACGGCCTCGCTCGCCTGTACCGTGATCGCCGGGGCGGACATCAGCTCGGCGACGGTGTCACCGTGGGTCTTGCCGTGGTGCTCCTTGCGGTGCAGGTAGTGCTTCATGCGATCCATGAAGGTGAACAGCTCCGGGTCCTCCAGCCGGTAGAGGAAGTCGGTCTCGCTGATCACCCCCACCACCCGGCCCTCGTCATCGACCACCGGCATGCCACCGATCTGGTGGCGAAAGAGGAGGGCCTCGGCCTCATGGGGGTGGACCGCCGTCGTCACGGAGACCACGTCCCGGTGCATCACGGCCTCGACGAGGATGCCCTCGGTCAGGCGGCGGTGGGCGTGGTCGAGGGCGAGGCGGTAGATCTTCAGCAGGTCACCCTCGGTGATGTCCACGTACACCTGCATCGCGCGCAACGCCGCCCGGAGGTCCTCCGGCAGGATCTCGGGTTCGCTCATCATGGGTCCTCGACAATCTCCCGCACCGAGGCATCGAGGTCCTCCGGCAGGATGTAGTGGTGGTAGATGTGGCGGATCATACCGTCGCGGCCGATGAAGACAATGATCGGCACGTAGTTCACCTCGTAGTCGTGGAGGAGCTCGGGGTCCTTGGCGGCCAGCATCCGGAAGGGGAGGCCGAACTGCTCCTTGTACCGGCGGATGAACTTCGGGCTATCCGCCCAGACGTTGAGGGTGACGATCGCCAAGCGGTCGCCGTAGGTGGCGTTCGCCCGCTTCAGGAAGCCGATCACCTGGGTACAGTAGTGACACATGTTGTGGGTGAAGTAGAGGACGATCGGCTGACCCAGTAGATCTTCGAGGCGGTGGGTCTGCCCCGATTCGTCCCGCAACGAGAAAGACGGCGGCGGCTGCCCGACCACGGCGACCTCGGCGTGACCGACCGGCGCGGCGCCGAGCAGAAGGACCATGCACAGCAGAGCGGACACTCGTCGCGGGTGGCGCACCCCAGAGGCGTCACGTTGCGAAAGAACGACGGCGGCAACGCTCCTAGGTCGGCACACGGCCGACTGCGTTGCCGTCCTCGCACCCCGGCGGTGCAGAGCATTTCGGTGTTCCCGGGTCGGCGTCATCTAGGCCGTCTCGAACCGCGTGACGTTGAACTGCACGACGTTGTCGTAGTTCGCCTTGTAGATCAGGGGGATCCCATCCGCCTCGATGTAGGCGTAGGCGAACGTGGGCAGCGGCCCACTCACCTGGGCGGGCGCCAGGGTGAGGGAGCGCCCCTCGGAGATCTGAAACCGGTTGGGGGTGAGGTGGCCGAAGAAGAAGTCGTGCAACTCCGGATGCTTGTCTCCCTCCGACATGTCCACCGGCACCCAGCCCGACTCCGGGTCGTAGAAGCTCACCCAGCAATGGGCGCCGGAGCAGTCCCCGGAGAGCTCCCCGCTCGCCGTCGGACCGTCCGCGGGGTAGGGGAGCGGGAATCCCTGCTCCCAGCGCACCGGGATACCACGTGATCGCAAGATGGCGGTAAATAGCGCGTGGTAGTCGTCGCACTTGCCCCGGCGGTGGCGCATCACCCACTCGGTATCCCCGGTGCCACAGCCGGGGATCTCCTTGTCGTAGGTGAGGTAGTCCACCAGGCCGTCGTAGACCCGGCGGGCGACCTCACGCGGCGCCGTGGCCGCACCCACGACCCGGCGGGTGAACGCCTCGATCTCCTCGGTGATCCTCAGGCGGCCGGTGAACCGCAAATATTTGTTCGCCGCGGCGGGCTCGAGCTGGGCCGCCTGGGGGCCCAGGCGACGGCGCACCACCCGATAGCGGCTTTCCACCGCGAAGCTCTCCGGCTCGCGGCCGCTCGCCACGTGGACCATGCGATTCCCGAACATGGGATCGCGCTCGACCGT
>JASFUG010000015.1:0-20015 GCA_050050395.1 Nitrospirota bacterium | reverse complement strand
GGGCTATCACCAAGCAGGCGCTTGTGAGGCACGGCGTTGGCCACCACGGCGTGGAGCTGCTCATTTTCGCTCAGGACATCACGCAGCTTGAGGGCGTTGTGTACGACGATCTGGAGCTCTTCCGGTTCGAAGGGCTTGGTCAGGTAGTCGCAGGCGCCGGACTGGATGCTCTGGACCGCCGAGCGGATTGACCCGTATGCGGTGACCACCACCACGGGGACGTTGGGGCGTTCGCGACGACATTCGACGATGAACTGATCACCACCCATGCCCGGCATCCGCAGGTCGGTCACCACCACGTCCAGATCAGGATTCGCAAGGTGCGACATCCCCTCCTCACCACTGCCCACGCTCACCACGTCGTAGCCCGCATCCTTCAACACCATGGACATGATCGCCGCCATGTTCTGCTCATCTTCTACCACGAGGACCGTGCGCTTCATCGTTCGCTACCCCGGGCAACGCGAAAGCGCATGCCGATACACGTGCCACTCCCCTTCGGGGACAGCACTTCGAGCCGCCCCCCACACGCCTCCACCAAGGTGTTGGCGATGGTCAGGCCGAGACCCGTGCCGGTCGGCTTACTCGTGTAGAAAGGCTCGAACAAGCGCGGCATCAGGTCCGCGGAGATCCCTGGGCCGCTGTCCTCCAAGGCAACCACGACGCGCCCGTCATGCAGCTCGGTGCTCACCAGAAGCCGCATCGGCCGGCCCTCCATCGCCTGTAGCGCGTTGGTCACGAGATTCATCCAGGCCTGTCTGAGTAATTCCGGATCGGCGCTGATCATGGCGGTGCCGTGCGCCAGGGCGTGACGCACTTCCACGTCTTCGCGTCCGGCGAGCGCCACCCGGAGGGTCGCCTCCAGCGGCGCCTCGGGGTTGATGGTGGCAAACTCCGGCTGGCGATGGCGAGCGAGCTGCTGGAAGTCCTTGAGGAGGTGGTTCAGGCGCAGGCTCTCCTCGCGGATCATGCGCATCAGGTCGGCCTGTTTCTCCGGAGGCTGCTCCGGCCGCGCGAGCATGGCGCTGGCGGTGTTGATCACCCCGATGGGATTGCGGATCTCATGCGCGAGGGACAGGGAGAGCTCCCCCAGCGCCGTGAGCTTGTCCTTCTGAAATTCGCGCCGCTGCGCGTCCCGCGCCTGACGCAGGCTAGCGGCCATGGCGTTGAAGGCACGGGCGAGGTCCCCTAGCTCGTCGCGGCTCGTGATCGGCACCTCGGTACGAAAATCCTGCGCCGCAACGTGCATGACTCCGCTCTGGAGGTATTCGATGGGGCGCACCACCACTCGGCTCAGGATCAATCCCACCACGGCGCCGATGACCACGCCGAGGAGCACGATCGGCACCGACAACATCAGCCGGTTGGTCAGCAACGACGCCAGCTCCGGGCTCTCGAGGCCGCTGAAAAACACCGCCTCGACATGGCCCGTGCTGTCCACGATGGGTGTGTACAGCCCACGGTAACGACCCTCCTCGCTCTCCCGGTTGTAGTACGGCTGCCGGTGCTGTAGCTGGGAGTACGCACCGGGCGGTAGCCGCACCCGGAGTGCAGGTGCGTCTGAACGGAAAGCCCGCGCGTAGTCTTCCCCTTCGGGATAGAAGAGGCGGGTTCGCAGCCCGCTCGCCTGCCCGAGCCGGCGCACAAACTCCTGATCGAGCAGGCTGCCCAGGACCAGGTGGTTGCGCGCTTGTCCACCGCGCGGGAGTGCCAGGATCGCTACGGCAGCGAGCAGAGTGTCCTCCTCGTGCGCCACCTTGAGAATCGCCTCGGTCTGACCTGGCGCCCACGAGGTCATCATCTGAAGCGGGACGTTCGAGTAGGTGAGGCGGCGCTGCTCGTCGTACAGCTGGATCAAATTGATCCCGAGCTGGTCCACGAGCGGCATGAGCTGTGGCGGAACGGTGAGGGACGTCAGCCGCTGCGTCTCGAGGTCCTGGCCCAAATTGTGGGCCAAGAGGTCGCCCACCACCATGGCGTCACGCTGCAACGTCTGGAGGGTGGCCTCGTTGACCTGCGCCGCCTCACGGATCCACCCCTCGAGGAGAAGCTCGAAGTGGTGGGTCATCCAGGCTGCGGAGATTCCACCGGCGATCAGCATGGGGACCACCACAATGACCAGGATCACCGCGATTACCTTGCGCTGGATGCGACCCAGCCGTGGACGCGTCGCGTTGAGCTTCATGATTTGTTGGGAGCTACAAAACGCGTAGACGCTGATCACGCGCCAGCGCGCCTCTGAACAGCCAAGTCTTTGTTTTTACGGCCGCCCTCCACATCATCGCTCCTGGCAAGACATTTGCATCAAAAATGAAAAGCAATGGGTGCGCCCGCCGTCGACCCACAGCGGCGGGACACGTGCCGAGGATCTCAACCTTACCGAAGGCTGGAAAATTGAACACCATCGATCTCGACGTCACCTCCCTGGTCACCTTCGACCCGATCGCCGTACGCCCGAAGCGGCCCGTAGAGCGCCGCGTAGCTGAGCGTACCCTTCGCCAGGATGCGCCGGAGCTCGATGCCGCCGCCTTGTTGCGACTCGACCCGCTGGCGGTGCGCGTGCAGCAGCCCCGTGACCGCGAAGGATGGCGGTGGCCGCGGCTGCCCTACCTTGGGCCCGGCGCGGCGAACGCGATCCCGCGTACGGCGTTTCTCATCCCGGTGGTCGCCGCCGTGGTCATCGTCCTGGGCGTCCTTTAGACCACATCGCACCCCACCGATCTGCGCCGCCGCGGAGGTCTTCCGCGCTAACGCGCCCGCGCACGTAGCGCCCTACGTGCCACTTTGTGGGCCTCCATCACCGCTAATAGGGTGAGGGCGAGAGCCAACAGCCCGAGCCACTGGTGTGGTGTGACCGGCCGCACCGCGAGCACCTCCCTGAGCCACGGTGTGTACATCGCGCCGATATGGACGAGCTGCGCCGCGACGGTCCCGAAGAGGAGCAAGGGATTGCGCAACGGGCTGTGAGAAAAGACCGAACGTCCCTCCGATCGACTGTTGAAGACCTGCACGTTCTCGAACAGGACCATGAGCAGCAGGACACTGTTCCGCGCCTCATCCAGGGCGATCCCTTGGTGGATCAGGATCTGGAAACAGAGGAAGGCGACACCGCCCATGACCAACGCGGAGAGGAGAACCCGCTCGATCATCAACCCATTGAAGATCGCCTCCCGTGGCGGCCGGGGTCGCAGCCGCAGCTCGTCGCCCTCACCCGGCTCGAAGGCGAGGGCCACGTCCTGGATCCCGTTGGTCACGAGGTTCAGCCATAGTAGTTGCACCGCCACGAGGGGCAGGGGATGGCCGGTGATCAGGGCCAGGGTGAACAACACCAGCTCCGCGGCGCCGGTGGAGATGAGCAGGAAGATGACCTTGCGCACGTTCGCGTAGGCGATCCGTCCCTCCTCGACCCCGGCAACGATGGATGCGAAGTTGTCGTCGGCGACGATCAGCTCCGCGGTCTCCCGGGCCACGTCGGTGCCACTCTTGCCCATGGCGACGCCGACCTGCGCCGCGCGCAGCGCGGGTGCGTCGTTCGCACCATCGCCGCTCACCGCCACGAAGTGGCCGTTGCGCTGAAGCGACTGGACGATGTCGAGCTTCTGCTGCGGCTCGACCCGGGCAAAGATTCGGGCTCCCCGGGTAAGGCGATCGACCGCGGCACCATCGCTGGCCTGCTTGAGCTGCGGGCCGGTGACCACCTGGTCGAGGGAGTCGGCGAGGTCCAGCTCCCGGGCGATGGCGAGAGCCGTGTCCGGGTGGTCGCCGGTCACCATGGCCACCTCGATCCCGGCGTCCCGACACGCGGCCACGGCGGCCTTAGCTTCGCCGCGCAGGGGGTCAATCAGGCCGGCCAGACCCAAGAACGTCAGCCCGTGCAGGTGGTCCTCGGAAAAGAGGACCGGCACGTCCGTGGCGATCGCACCGGACGCGAAGGCGATCACCCGGTAACCCTGGCTCGCCAGGGCGTACGCCTGACTCTCCACCTGCGGGCCATCCAAAGCCGTCGCCCCTTCCGGACCGGCCATCGAAGCGCACATGGGTAGGAGCTGCTCCAACGCCCCCTTGACGAAGACGTGCGGCACGCCGTCCACGTCGTTCACGGTGGCGGAGAACCGACGCTCCGACTCGAACGGGATCGCGGCCAGCTCCGGCAACCTGTTGCGGGTCTCGGCCTGGCGGATTCCGGCCTTGTGGCCCATCACCAGGAGGGCCACGTCCACCGCATCGCCGTGCCCGCTCCAGCCATGGTCGCGGCGATCGAGCGCTCCTTCGTTTGTCAGGACCGCGGCATGACACAGGGCCGCCAGCAGCTCCTCCTCTTCGGGACTCGGCGTGCCGCGAGGCGTGAGGATCACACCCTCCGGCTCCAGGCTCTCGCCGGTCACCAGACACGGCTCACGGCCGGGGAAGACGATGCTACGCACGGTGAGCTGATTCACGGTCAGGGTGCCGGTCTTGTCGGTGGCGATGAAGGTGCATGACCCCAGGGCCTCCACCGCAACGAGCCGCCGCACGATCACGTGGCGCCGCGCCATGCGCCGCATGCTGATCGCCAGGGCGACCGTCAGGGCGACAGGCAGCCCCTCGGGGATCGCCGACACCGCCAGAGCCACCGCGACCAGGAAGACCTCGGTCAGCGCCATGCCGCGCAAGAATGCGACGCCGGTCATCACCGCCGTGGCGACACCTACCGCCACCGCCACCCAGCGGGTGAACCGCTCCATCCGCACCAACAACGGCGCCTTGGCCCCTGGCCGGCCGAGCACCGCCTCGGCGATCTGGCCCACCTCCGTGGCCAAGGCCGTGGCGATCACCACGCCGCGTCCACGACCCCGACTCACGAGGGTACCGGCAAAGGCCATGTTGATTCGGTCGGCCAGTACGCTCTCCTGGGGCAGGATCGCGTCGGCACGCTTCAGCACCGCCAGGGACTCGCCGGTAAGGAGAGACTCGTCGACCTCGAGATCGTGGGCGCGCAGGAGGCGGAGATCGGCGGGGACGCGGCTTCCCGACTCCAGGAGCACGACGTCGCCGGGCACGAGCTCCTCCGCGTCGATCTCGTAAGTCTCACCGTCGCGCAGGACCCGGGAGCGGGTGGTCACCAGTTGCTGGAGGGCCACCGCCGCCCGGTGTGCGGAGTGCTCCTGCACGGTGCCGATGATCGCGTTCAGCAACAGCACCGCGGCAATGAAACCCGCGTCGGACCACTCCTGGATCAACAGGCAGACGACCGCCGCGGCCAGCAGGACGTAGATCAGCGGGCTGAGGAACTGGCGCAGGAAGAGGCGCGCGATCCCCGGCGGCGTGGCCCGCGGCAGGGCATTGCGCCCGTAGCGATTGAGACGCGCCACCGCCTCCGCGTGGCCCAGCCCCTGAGGCGAGCTACCCAGCGCGGGGAGCAGCGCCTCCCCGGCCACCGCGTGCGCCGCAGTCACCGTTGACGCCGGATCGGGCGTCGTGACCGAGCCGCCGACCTGGTTGGTCACCACGCTCACAGCTTGTATCCGCCCCGAGGACAGCCGCCTACGGCGCTGAGTGCAGTTGCGACGAAAACCCTATCCCGGGTACGGGACGCCAGGTACCGCACCCCCAAAATATATCATGACGCCCACCAGCGACTCTCATGCCGACGGCTACGCCAGCGGCTCGAACAGTACCTCGAGGTCTTCGCGGGTGATCTCGTGGCCACCCTCGCGGGTGGTGGTGAGGATGTCATCGGCAAGTCGCTGCTTGCGTTCCTGCAGGGTGAGGATCTTCTCCTCCACCGTCCCTCGGGTGATCAGGTTGTAGACCTCCACCGGTTTGTCCTGGCCGATCCGGTGCGCCCGGTCGGTCGCCTGATCCATTACCGCCGGGTTCCACCATGGGTCGAGGTGGATCACCGTATCCGCGGCGGTGAGATTGAGACCGGCGCCACCCGCGCGCAGGCTGATCAGGAAGAGCGGCGTCTGTCCCTCCTGGAACGCCTCCACCACCTCTTTGCGGTTGCTTGTGGTGCCGTCGAGATAGGCAAAATCCAGCCCCCTCTCCTCACACCAACCACGCACGATGGCGAGGAACTGCACGAATTGCGAGAAGATCAGGATGCGCCGCCCCTCCTCGACCGCCTCCGGCACAAGAGCGCCGAGCTGATCCATCTTCACCGACTTGTCGATGCCCTGGGCGACCGAAAGCTTCACCAGCCGCGGGTGGCAGCAAACCTGACGCAGGCGCAGGAGCGCGTCGAGAATGGTGATCTGAGAGCGCTGTATCCCCTGAGTCTCGACCTCCCGGCGTACCTTCTCCAGGTAGGCGAGACGTACGGTCTCGTAGAGCTCGCGCTGTGCGCCGGCTAGCTCCGAATAGAGCGGGATCTCGCTCTTGGCGGGCAGCTCCACGGCGACCTGGGCCTTGGTGCGCCGCAGGATGAAGGGGCGGATGCGCCGGGCAAGATTCTCCCGGGCGGTGCTCGGCCGCTCGCCCTCCGGGTCGCTGGCGCGCTCGATCGGCCGACGAAAGAGGTCGTTGAACCGCTTGCGGGTGCCGAGGAAGCCCGGCATCAGAAAGGCGAACTGACTCCACAGCTCGCCGAGGTGGTTTTCCATCGGAGTACCGGTCATCGTGAGGCGGTGACGCGCCTGGAGCAGCCGCACGAGTCGCGCGACCTGGGTACGCTCGTTCTTGATCGCCTGGGCCTCGTCGAGGATGACGTAATGGAACGGCTGCTTGATCAGCAGCTCCTTGTCCCAGCGCAGAAGGCCGTAGGTGGTCAGGATCAGATCTGCGCCCTCGATTTCATCGAAGCGGCGCTTGCGCGCGGTGCCATGTAGCGGCAACACGGTGAGGTCCGGAGCGAAGCGGCGCGCCTCCGCCTCCCAGTTGAAGACCAGGGACGTGGGGACCACCACCAGCGCCGGCCGGTCGAGACGACCGGCCTCCTTTTCCAGCAACAGCAGGGCCAAGGCCTGCACGGTCTTCCCGAGGCCCATGTCGTCGGCAAGGATGCCGTGCAGCCCGGTCTCCCGCAGAAAGCTGAGCCACGTCAGCCCTTCGTGCTGGTAGGGACGGAGCTCGGCGTGCAAGCCACGCGGAGGGACGACGGGCACCAACCGCTGGAAGTCGCGCAAGCCCGTGGCCAAGTAACGCCATGAGTCGTCGACGGCCAGATTGGCGGTCGCCTCCAGCTCCTCCAGCTGCAGGGCGTGGTAGCGGGCAAGGTGGAGCGGGCGGCTCACGTCACTCTCGCCGAGCTCCTCCAAAAGCGCCAACACGCGATCGAATTGCGCAGTCGGTAGCAGAAAGAGCTCGCCACCCCGCGTGCGCCCCACCTTCTCCCCTTCCAGGTACCCCTGCAACAACGGCGTCATATCGAGGCGCTCGTCGCCGATGCCAATCGCCAGGTCCATGGCGAATCCATCCTTCTCGGCCGCGATCTCACCACGCACCTCCACATCGGCGTCACTGACCCGCAATGTGCTCAGCACCTCGTCCACCTGCCATCCCTCCTCCACCAGCTCCGGGAGGACCGTACGGTGGAATGCGACGTGGTCAGCGATCTCCCGCTGAATCATGATCGGCGCCCCGGCCGCATCACGCTCGACACTCCAGCCACTCATCCGCAGGCGCCCCGCAGCCTCCTCCTCGACGCCGCGATCGCGGCGCAGGCGCACAGCAATTCCGTCACGCACCGTCCGTGGCACATGGGGTGTGCCGTAGGGCACAGCTGCCGCGTCACCGTAGCGGAACGCGAGATGACCCTCGACCTGCGGGATGATCTCCCCCGGACGATCGCTCGCCACCTCCACGATGCCCAGGCATGGGGTCGGCGGTTCGGCGTCGACCCAGGGCGTGGTGTCGGGAACCGGCTCCGGGAAGCGACCGGCGGCGCGCCAGCAGCGCCGTCCCCAGCGGCTAGTGAAGTGTTGCGCCTCGGCGGCGGTGAGGGCCGGGCTCGCCATCAGATGGCACAGGGCGGCCGGCGGCACCGGGGTGGTCAGCGGGCCTACCTCCCCGGTCCGCTCGTTCAGATAGAGGAGCGGCGTGACGGGCAGGGCAGTCGTGGCCTGGTAGTCGTCGGACCCCGCCACGAGGGGCGACGCGCACGGCCATTCGGGCACCGGCACGGCGGTGAGACCGGCCGGCGGCGCCGTGAGACGGAAGCGAAAACCATCGTCCGCCTCGGCCAGCTCCACGCCAAACAGGCGGGGCGGACCCGCCACCGCCGCGGGGCCTTCCCCGGACCGAAAGCGCAGCCGATCGGTGGCCAGCACCTTGGTAATCAGCCACCCGCCCTGCGCCGGCGTGAGGTCGAGCCGCAGACCCGGACCACGTGGGGTAAAGAGGCCCAGCGCCGTGAGCAGGTAATGGTCCAGGGGATCGAGGGCGGTGGGTGGGAGCTGTCGCAGGCGACCGAATGGGTAGGGACGGTACCCGCCCTCCGCGGGCGCCCGGCGCAATAGCTGGAGGGCGAGCCCTCCGGGCTGTGGCTCAAGGAGGTAGCGCAGGGGCGCGGTCGGTGCGCCACCCGGCTCCGGGGCCGGCCAGCTCGGTGGCGAGAATGGCACCTCCTCCGCCTCCACGGCGGCGGTCAGAGCCCGCTCCCATCCCTGAAAGCGGCGCGCCGCCTCGGCGTCACCGGTCACGCGCCTGAGCTCCGCGACGCCCGGATCACCCTCCAGATACGCCAGTCCCACTGCCGCCACGTGCTTGCAGGCATCTCCGCGTGGACAGGTACACAGGGTGTCGAGGAGGGGCTCGCCACCTCCGGTCCGCAGGCGGATCTCGGCGTGAAACGGCCGGCCGCGACCGCCGCTCACCGAGCCAGTGACGCTGCCGCGGCCCGCCCGCAGATCCGCCACCCGCCCCGCCTGGACGTAGCGCAACCCCTGCTCCAGGAAGGTCTGGCTAACGTGCCTGCGCAGCAGATCGTAGGTGAAGAGGGGCGGCATTGGGTAGGCGATCGTTAACCGGGAACGGGGTTCATCCCTGCCCGAGGTGCACGCGGCGACCGTTGTTCCGGATCCGGGCCGGGGCAAACTCCCCTCCGCTGGTGTCGCCCCTGCTCCATCGGAGGAGAGCGTGGAGGTGTCCGGAGATTCGGGCCGGCCCGCGGTCTGGGCGAAGCAGGCGTACGGGTCGTACGTTGAGGAGCACGGGCGAGGACACGGTCCGAAGACGCGGAAAGATCCGCGCCCGTCGGTGGGTCATGGCTTAGTCGATGGAGAAATAAGTAGCGGCTGGGTGATGTACGATCAGGGCGGCGGTGGACTGCTCCGGCACGATCTGGAACTCCTCCGTGAGCGACAGACCGATGCGTTCCGTCCCGAGGAGCTCGAAGAGGGGTCCCTGGACATCGAGGTCGGGGCAGGCGGGGTAGCCAAACGAGTAGCGCCGGCCCTGGTATCGGGTGTGGAAGAGGTCACGCACGTCGCCGGACTCGTCGATGGCGATGGCTAGCTCGCAGCGCACCTGGCGGTGCCAGTACTCGGCGAGGGCTTCGGCGGTCTCCACCGCAAGCCCGTGGAAGTAGAGATAGTCCTGGTAGCGGTCGGCGGCAAAGAGCTTCTGGGCAATGTCCGTCGCGGCCGCGCCGACGGTGACCGCCTGGAAGGAGATCACGTCGCGGCGACCGGCAGCGAGCGGCAGGAAGTAGTCGGCGAGACACAGGCGTCGCGGGTCGCCCTGCTGACGCGGGAAGGGGATACGCAAGAGCTCGGCGTCACTCTCGGGATCGAACACCAGGAGGTCGTCCCCGTCCGCGTTGCACGGCCAATAGCCGTACACCACCTGGGGTACGAGCTGGCGTTCGGCGATCGCGCGGCCCTTTATGGTCTCGAAGGCGGGGATAATCTGCGCATCGAGCTCGGCCTGGTACTCGGCCTTGGATCGTTTGCCCTGGCGCACCTGCCACTGCCCCTTGAACAGCGCGGTCTCGTTGATGAAGGCAAAGACCTCGTGCAAGGGCGGCGATACGATTTGCGACCCCCAGAATGGCGGCGTCGGGATGGCGGGCGCTGGTGGCACTGTCGGATGCTGGATCAACGCCGCCGGACCGCCGCGGCGCCGCCCCTCCCCCGCCACCACCCGGGAGGTAGCGAGCTCCCCCTGACCCTCGGCGCTGCCTCCTGGCTCCTGGCCCCCGGCACCCGCCTTCGGTCCTCCGGTCTCTCCCCGCACGATCCTGTCCATGTGGCGCAGGCCATCGAAGGCGTCCTTCCCGTACAGGGCGGCGCCGCCGTAGAGCGGATCGAGCACCTCCTCTACGAACCGCCGGGTGAGGGCCGCGCCACCGAGGAGAACGGGCAGGTGCAGGTCACGCTCGTTCATCACCTCCAAGTTTTCCTTCATCACCTGGGTCGACTTCACCAGCAGTCCAGAGAGGCCGATGGCATCGGCGTGGTGCTCGGCAGCGGCAGCCAGGATCGCCTCCACTGGCTGCTTGATGCCCAGGTTCACCACCCGGTAGCCGTTGTTGGTAAGGATGATGTCGACCAGGTTCTTGCCAATGTCGTGGACGTCGCCCTTCACCGTGGCCAGGACCAGGGTGCCACGGGCGTTCCCCGCGGTCCGCTCCATGTGCGGCTCCAGATGGGCGACCGCCGCCTTCATCACCTCCGCCGCCTGCAGCACGAAGGGCAGCTGCATCTCACCGGCGCCGAACAACTGGCCCACCTCCTTCATGCCGTCCAGCAGAAAGGTATTGATGATCTCCAAGGGCGGCGTGGCCGCGAGGGCCTCGTCGAGGTCCGACTCCAGACCGACCCGGTCGCCGTCGACGATGCGCCGGGTGAGGCGCTCCCCCACCGGTAGGGCGGCCCGGGCCGCCTGGGACTGGGCCGCGCGTGGCGCCACGGACTCGAAGTGCTGGAGGATCCAGTGGAGGGGATCCGCATCGGGCCAGCGAGGATCACGGTGGTCGTGGATCAGGTCGAGACACGCCTGCCGTTCCTCTTCGTCGATCTTGTGCAGGGGCAGGATCTTGCCCGCGTGGACGATGGCAAGGTCGAGGCCGGCGGTCACCGCCTCGTGGAGGAAGACGGAGTTGAGCACCACCCGTGCCGCCGGCTTCAGCCCGAAGGAGCAATTGGAAAGGCCGAGGACCGTGCGTACCCCGGGCAGCCGCCCCTTGATGAGGGTGATCGCCTCCAGGGTATCGCGCCCGGCCGTGCGAAACTCCGGGTCGCCGGAGCCGAGGGTGAAGGTGAGGGGATCGAAGATCAGATCCTGCGGCCGCAGGCCGTGGCGCTGGCACGCGATGGCGTGGAGCCGCTCGGCGATCGCGACCTTGCGCTCCACCGTCTTCGCCATCCCGTCCTCGTCGATGGTCAGGGCGATGAGCGCTGCGCCGTAGCGCCGCGCGAGGTCACAGATCCGGTCGGCACGCCCCTCTCCGTCCTCGAGATTGATCGAGTTGATCACCGCTCGGCCGGAGCAAAGGGCCAGGGCCCGCTCCAGGACCTGCTCGTCGGTGGAGTCGATGACCAGCGGCAGGGTAGCGGCCGTGTTCAGGCGCGTGAGTAGCTCCTCCATGTCGCGCCCCTCGTCGCGGCCCACGTAGGCGACACACACATCCAGCAGGTGTGCCCCCTCCCGCGCCTGGTCCCGGGCCAAGGCGACCATCGGGTCCCACTGCTCGGCCTGGAGCATCTCGCGGAAGGCGCGCGAGCCGTTGGCGTTGAGACGCTCTCCGATCAGGACCGGCGCCGGCTGGGTGGTGAGCGGCTGCGCTGCGTAGAGCGAGGCGGCAGCCGGTATGAACTGGGGGTCACGCACCGCCGCGGTGAGGTCACCCACGGCCTGGGCGATCGCCGAGATGTGATCCGGGGTGGTGCCACAGCAACCACCCACCACGTTCACCCCCAGGTCCGTGACGAAGTGGGCCAGGTGGCGGGCGAGCTCCGCCGGACCCAGGGGGTAGACCGCATGGCCGTCGACGTTCTCCGGCAGGCCGGCATTGGGGCAGCAGATGATCAGGCGGTCGGAGTCGTGGCACAGGGTGCGGATGTGGTCACTCATTTCCGCCGGACCCGTGGCGCAGTTCATTCCCACGATTTCGATCGGGTACGGTTCCAGGGTCGCCCACACCGCGGAGATGTCACTGCCCACCAGGAGGGTGCCGGTGGTCTCCACGGTGACCGAGACGGCGATGGGCACCTTCCGTCCCTCGCGCCGCATGGCCTCCTGGCTGCCGGCGATGGCCGCCTTGATGGTGAGGGGGTCCTGTGCCGTCTCGACCAGCAACAGGTCGACACCGCCGGCCAGAAGTCCGCGGGCCTGCTCGGTGTAACCGGCCACCAGCTCGCCGTAGCGGATGTGGCCCAGGGACGGGAGCTTGGTGCCACCCCCCATGGAGCCGGCGACGAAGCGCGGCCGGTCGACCGTGGCGAAGCCGTCCGCGACGCCTCGGGCGATGCGGGCCGCCTGACGGGCGAGATCGAAGCAGTCACCGGCGAGACCGTACTCGCCAAGGACGAAGGGGAGGCCGCCGAAGGTGTCGGTCTCCACCACGTCGGCCCCCACGGCCAGATAGCTGGCGTGGACCTCGCGGATCACCTCGGGGCGCGTGCGCACCAGGACCTCATTGCACCCCTCGATGCCACCGAAGTCGTCCGCTGTTAGTCCCATGCCTTGCAAGGAGGTGCCCATGGCGCCGTCGAAGACGATCACCTTGTCGCGGGCGAGTTGGAGGAGCGCGGAGGGCATGGGGCGCGATGACGAGTACTCCCCCTCCCTCCGGGAGGGGGCTGGGGGGAGGGCGTGCGGGATCGGCAGTTCGTCTGCGGGCGTACCGGGCGAAATAGGAATGCCAGACGCCCCCACCCCGGCCTTCCCCCGGAGGGGGCGGGAGGAGGCAGGTGACGTGCGGCAAGCGGAACGCGGCAGTATAAGAGCCCTTGCCGACGCAGGGAAACAGTTGCGCCCACACCGTGGTTTTCCTAGCGTTACCTGCTCCCCTGCCGATCAGGGGGGCGTTGATCAACACTTGTCGGAGTCTCCATGGCCGAGCGCTTCCTGTTTACCTCCGAGTCCGTGACCGAGGGCCACCCCGACAAGGTCGCCGACGCGATCTCCGACGCGATCCTCGACGCCCTGCTCGCCGACGATCCCCACTCGCGGGTGGCGTGCGAGACCCTGGTGACCACCGGTATGGCCATGGTGGCGGGCGAGATCACCACCCGCTCCTACGTGGACATCCCGAAGACCGTCCGCAAGACCATCCGCGACATCGGCTACACCTCGGCCCACTACGGCTTCGACTTCGAGACCTGCGCGGTGATCACGTCCATCGACGAGCAGTCCAAGGACATCGCGATCGGGGTGGACAGGGATGCGGGCCACGCGGAGGAGCAAGGCGCGGGGGACCAGGGTTTGATGTTCGGCTATGCCACGGACGAGACCGAGGAGCTGATGCCGACGCCCGTCCACCTGGCACACGCCATCACGCGCCGCCTCTCGGAGGCACGCCACCGCGACGAGCTGGAGTACCTGCGCCCGGACGGGAAATCGCAGGTAAGCGTCGAGTACGACGACGGCAAACCGGTACGGGTGGACACGGTGGTGGTTTCCACCCAGCACTCGGACACCGTCCCCCTCGCCCAGATCCGCGAGGACATGATCGAGCGGGTGATCAAGAAGGCGATCCCCCCGGAGCTGATCGACGACGAGCACATCACCTACCACGTCAACCCCACCGGCCGTTTCGTCGTGGGCGGCCCCCAGGGGGACTGCGGCCTCACCGGACGCAAGATCATCGTCGACACCTACGGCGGGGTCGGTCGTCACGGTGGCGGCGCCTTCTCCGGCAAGGACCCATCGAAGGTGGACCGCTCCGGCGCCTACATGGTGCGATACATCGCCAAGAACATCGTCGCGGCGGGCCTCGCGTCCCGCTGCGAGGTGCAGGTCTCCTACGCCATCGGCGTGGCCGAACCGACGTCGGTGCTGGTGGACACCTTCGGCACCGGCCAAGTCGAACGCGCGCTGTTGGAGCGGGCGGTGCGCGAGGTCTTCGACCTCCGCCCCGCCAAGATGATCGCGACCCTCGACCTGCTGCGGCCGATCTACAAGCCGACCGCCGCCTACGGCCACTTCGGGCGCACACCCGAGGACGTCACCTGGGAGAGCAACGGCCGCACCGTCACCGGCCCCGGATTCACTTGGGAGCGTACCGACCGGGTGGACGACCTGCGTACGGCGTGCAAGGTGTGACCTGGCGCTGTGCCGGCTCCCTTTTCTGACCACCAAGACACCAAGGACACGAAGGTTCACCAAGGGGATCGAGCGGCCTCAACCTTGGGGATTTCTTGGTGCTCTTGGTGCCTTGGTGGTTCAATCGGTTTATTCGCATTTCTACAATGAGGTTCCAATGAGCACCGCCACCACCGACTACAAGGTTGCCGACCTCTCCCTCGCTCCGTGGGGGCGCAAGGAGATCGCCATCGCCGAGACCGAGATGCCGGGGCTGATGGCCCTGCGTGGGGAGTACGGCGCGGGCCAGCCGCTGAAGGGGGCACGGATCGCCGGCTGCCTGCACATGACCATCCAGACGGCGGTGCTCATCGAGACGCTCAAGGACCTGGGTGCGGAGGTACGGTGGAGCTCCTGCAATATCTTCTCGACCCAGGACCACGCGGCGGCGGCGATCGCGGCAAGTGGCGTGCCGGTCTTCGCCTGGAAGGGAGAGACGGAAGAGGAGTACTGGGGGTGCGTGGAGCAGACGATCCTCGGGCCCGACGGCTGGCGACCCAACATGCTCCTCGACGACGGTGGTGACCTCACCCAGGTGATGCATGACAAGTTTCCCGACCTGATGGGCGAGGTGCGCGGCCTGTCGGAGGAGACGACCACCGGCGTCCACCGCCTCTACGAGATGGAGCGCGCCGGCACCCTCATGGTGCCAGCGTTCAACGTCAACGACTCGGTGACCAAGTCGAAGTTCGACAACCTGTACGGGTGTCGCGAGTCGCTGCTGGACGGGATCAAGCGCGCCACCGATGTCATGGTCGCCGGCAAGGTGGCGCTGGTGTGCGGCTACGGCGACGTGGGCAAGGGGTGCGCCCAGTCCCTAATCGCCCAGGGTGCGCGGGTGCTGATCACCGAGATCGACCCCATCTGCGCCCTCCAGGCCGCCATGGAGGGCTTCGAGGTGACCACGATGGAGGAAGCGGCGGCGACCGCCGACCTGTTCGTCACCGCCACCGGCTGCTGCAACGTCATTACCCGTGCCCACATGGAGGCCATGAAGGACCAGGCCATCGTCTGCAACATCGGCCACTTCGACTCCGAGATCGAGGTGGCGGCGATCCGCGACCTGCCGTGGGAGAACATCAAGCCCCAGGTCGACCATGTTGTCTTTCCCGACGGCAAGCGCCTCATCCTGCTGGCCGAGGGGCGGCTGGTGAACCTGGGGTGCGCCACCGGCCATCCCAGCTTCGTGATGTCCAACTCCTTCACCAACCAGGTCCTCGCCCAGATCGAGCTCTGGCAGAACCCGGGCAAGTACGAGCACCGGGTCTACACCCTGCCCAAGACCCTCGACGAGAAGGTCGCCCGGCTACACCTCGGCAAGCTCGGCTGCCACCTCACCGAGCTCACCCCAGAGCAGGCCCAGTACCTGGGCGTCGCTGTCGAAGGACCGTACAAGCCGGACTACTACCGGTACTAGGCGCCGCCCGGACCGCGGTCGGCCATCAGCGAACAGCCGTCGCCTGCTTGCGCTTGGTCTCGAGCCGTGGTGCTGGCGTGGCTTCGCAACAGTACCTGCTCGAACGGCACAGGTGCCTCGCGACAACCACCTCCCGGTCGGCGAGCCCTGCAGCTTGTCTCACCGAAGCGGGCGACGAACCACGCCACCGCCGCCGATCGCAGGTACCGCCTGCTGCCGGCCGCTTCGCCGTCCCCCCGGCGGACCGGCCCGCTAACGGAGTGGCGCAGGCCAAATGCCTCCGGCAATCGATCCGGACCCCTCCGCTAAGGATCGACGAGGCCAGTGCAGGCTCTCGTCCTAATCATGGTCTGCAACCGTGAAGTGCGCCGTTGCGCGGTCGAAGGCGAGGGCTATCTGCATTCGTTCGTTGTTGTGTTCGCGTCCATTCGCGGTTCCCTTCACCCAGTGGGACACACTGCGGGTGGGACGATAGAGGCCTAATGTCACGCTACAGCGTGCTGATCGTCATCTCATTGGCGCTGCTCACCTTGAGCCTCTGGGCGGTGGCCAATCGGCCGGAGCCCGAGCCGCCGTGGCCGGCGCGGATCCAGGGGATTTCCTTCTCCCCCTACCGCGCCGGACAGCGCCCGTTGGACGGGCGGCTACCGAGCCAGGAGGAGATCGACGCCGACCTAGCCTTGCTCGCCGGCAAAACGTACGCGGTGCGCACGTACTCGATGGAGGGAGCGCTCGCCGATGTCCCGCGCCTCGCCCAGGGACACGGGATCAACGTGGCGGTGGGAGCGTGGATCGATACGCGGCTGGACAACAACGAGAGCGAGCTCGAGCGCCTCATCGAGGTGGCCGCGGCCAATCCGCACAACGTGGTGCGGGCGATCGTGGGCAACGAGGCGATCTTCCTGCGCCGGTTCCTGGCACGGGCCACGGCGGAGGAGTACGTCTACTACGTGATGGAGGCATTCGATCAGCCGTGGAAGCGGGCGACCGAGGGGGCGGTGGGCGCCTACTGGGGCGTGTACGACGTGCAGCGCCTGCCCAAGTTCGCCTTCGCCGAGCCGGTCGTCGAGGTCCCGGAATGGCGCTTGCTCGCCGCGCTGTCGGTGGTGATCGCCGCCATTACCCTCGCCGTGTTGTTCACCGATAGCCGCACCCTGCGCCACCGTGGGCGTAGCTTCCTGGCGGTGATCGCCTATGCGGCGGCAACCACGGCGGTGTGGATCGTCTACGAGTACAGCCAGCAATACCTCACGGTCGGCGCGGTGCTGGTGGGGCTGCTGCTGCTCGCCGGGATGGTCGGGGTGATGGTCCTACTGCTCACCGAGGCCCACGAGTGGGCCGAGGCCCTGTGGGTCACCGAGCGACGCCGGCCGTTCCGCCCGGTGTCGCTGCCGGACCGGGACCTGCCACGGGTATCGATCCACGTGCCGGCATACAATAAGCCGCCTGGAATGCTCATCAATACCCTGGACGCACTTGCCCGCCTCGACTACCCCGACTACGAGGTCCTGGTCATCGACAACAACACCCGGGACCCGGCGGCGTGGGAGCCAGTCCGGGACCGGTGCGCACGCCTCGGGCACCGCTTTCGTTTCTTCCACGTGGCACCCCTCGCGGGCTTCAAGGCGGGGGCTTTGAACTTCGCCTTGGCCGAGACCGACCCGGCGGCCGAAATCGTGGCTGTGATCGACAGCGACTACGCGGTCCATCCCCGCTGGCTACGCGACCTCGCCTCCCAGTTTCAGAAGCCCCGTATCGCCATCGTCCAGGCGCCCCAGGATTACCGCGATGCGGGCGGCAATGCCTTCAAGGCGATGTGCTACGCCGAGTACCGCGGCTTCTTCCTCATCGGCATGGTCACGCGCAACGAGCGCAACGCCATCATTCAGCACGGTACCATGACCCTGGTACGGCGCCGCATCCTCGAGGAGGTGGGCGGCTGGGGTGTGTGGTGCATCACCGAGGACGCCGAGCTCGGCCTGCGGGTCTTCGAGGCCGGATACGAGGCAACGTACATCCCGTGCAGCTACGGCCGAGGCCTGATGCCAGACACCTTCGTGGATTTCAAGAGGCAGCGCTTCCGCTGGGCATACGGGGCCATGCAGATCCTGCGTCACCACGCCGGGGAGCTCCTCTGCCTACAACCCACTCGCCTGACTCGCGGCCAGCGCTACCACTTCATCGCCGGCTGGCTTCCTTGGCTGGGCGACGGGGACGACGCGCCCCTACCCCACCTGCAGGCGGTTGCGCACCCCGGTCACCCCGTCGACGGCGGTGGCGATCTGCTCCGCCTGACGCCGGGCGGCGTCGCTGGCCACGGATCCGAGAAGGACCACGGTACCGTCCGCCACCATCACGCGCACCATGCGGTCGTCGATCTCGCGGGCGAAGGCGAGTCGGTCCATCAGCTGACGTACGATGCGCAGGTCGCGCTGCTGTGCGTCCGGTGCGATATGCAGCAAGTTGACGATGCCGCGCACCCCCCGGACGGTGGTCGCCACGTCGATCACCCTCGCCAGCTCCATCGCGCTGGCCACCTCGCCGATCAAGCTGACGATCCCTTCCGCCACCTCGATGGTGAGGGTCTCGTGGACTACACCCGGATCCGCATTCAAGGCCGTGCGCACGTAACGCAGGATGACCTGGTCCGCGACCGGATCCGCGCAGGCGATGGTGATCTCGTTGATCACGGCGGTCTCCTCCATGTGGGCGGCGATCGCCTCGGTGATCTCCCTGCGGACGGTGAGGTTCGGTACCGTGCCGCGAACCCAGAGGCCGTCCGGACGCACCTCCCAGTAGAGGGGCACCGCCAGACGGGTTTGCCACTCAGCTAGCACGGCTTCGAGCTCGGCAGTGATGGGTTGCATGCAGCCGGCCACGGTGAAAGAGGAGGAGAATCCGCGCAGACCCGAACGAGTATGTTGCCCCGATTTGCCCGCGTGCAAGCAGGACTGCCCCGGGAGGGCATCGTGGTGCGACAACGTGCGCGACGCGGATGCCATCCTCACGCCGCCTGCTTTGCCTGGAATAGGAACTTGCGCATGCGCACGTTGAGTATCAACCCAACCCCGATCCACATGGTGAGCATCGAAGAACCTCCGTAGCTGACGAAGGGCAGCGGCACCCCGACCACCGGTAACAGACCGGTGGTCATACCCACATTCACCAGGACGTAGAACGCGATCATCGTGATCACCCCGACCACGATCAGGGCACCGAAGGTGTCATCGGTCTCGTAAGCGATCTCGAAACCGCGGAGGATCAGGAGGGTGTAAAGGACCAGGAAGAGGAGACAGCCGACCAACCCGAACTGCTCGGCGATGACCGAGAAGATGAAATCGGTGTGTTGCTCGGGGAGGAAGCGCAACTCACTCTGCGTCCCCTGGAATAGCCCCTTCCCCCACAGTCCACCCGAGCCGATGGCGATCTTGCTCTGGATGATGTGATACCCGGACCCGAACGGGTCGAGCTCCGGCTTTAAGAACGCCAGGATACGTCGTTGCTGGTAGTCCTCGAGACCGCGCCACAGGATCGGTGCCAGGAACACGGTGATCGGGAAGACCGACGCGATCAGCCACAGTTGCAGGCCCGCACAAAAGACCATGACGCCGCCGATGAACAGGAACATCAAGGAGGTACCCAGGTCCGGCTGCTGCAGGATCAAGACCAGCGGCAGCGCGAGGAGCAGGCCGGGGCCGACGATCTCCCGCAGACCCAGGCTGCCCCGGAACCGTCCGGCGGCGAGGAAACGCGCCAGTGCGAGGATCACCGCGAGCTTGCTCACCTCCGACGGCTGTAGCCGAAATGGTCCGATGTTCACCCACCGCTGCGCCCCCAGGCCCGTGTGCCCGACCAGCAGCACCAACACCAGCAACACGAGACACACGGCATAGAAGAAGTATGCCCATACCCGCAGCTTGTTGAAGTTGAGGGGCGCAACGAGTGCCATTCCCGCGAGACCGATGCCGATCCACCAGAGCTGGTGGCGGAAGGTGGTCGCTAGCGGGGCCCCTGGATCGCCGGTCGCGGCATACAGGGCGCCGAGGCCGAGGAGGGTGATCGCCCCCACCAGGAAGAGAAACCAATAGTCGATGTTTTGCAGGAGCCGGCGATCGAACATAGGCGCGTTGGCGGCCCCTGGCCGCGAACGCCAGGGGCTAGGGCTTAGAGACTAGGAGCTTAGCCCGCATTTCTCACCAGATTTCGTCGCGAGGCGGTGCGAGGGTGCGCAGATCCAAGGCGCGCGCCGGATTCGGGCGCGGAGGCCGTTGCAGTACGTCGAGCACCCGATCCAAGCGCAACGCAGGAGATGCGTGGCCTCGCGACGCCGCAGCAGGAAGCTGGGTAGAGTCGAAGACGGGCGCGGTAGCGG
>JASFUG010000014.1:0-20098 GCA_050050395.1 Nitrospirota bacterium | reverse complement strand
CACAATCCGCATCCCGATCCGATGCATCGTGACCTCAAAGCCGATGGTTCGTGCGGCGCTATGCCGCCGTCATTTCCCTAGTAGTGACAGGTCACGCAGTCCTTGCTGGCGCCACGCTCGGCATGACAGTCGAGGCAGAAACCCATGTTGATCGTGTGTACCGGGACGACACGGTCCATCGTCTCGACCGGACCGTGGCATTCCTGGCACGCGACCCCCGCCAGGATGTGCGGCCGGTGGGCGAAGTGGACGAAGTCCGGCAGGGTATAGACCCGCTGCCAGGCGACCTGCCCCGGGAGCTGACGCGAGTCGGTCCACGGTTGGGTCACCGGGGTGAGCACGGGCTTCTCGCTCCCCACCTTCATGTGGCACCCGAGACACCGGCGGATGGGAGGCACGCCGGCGGTCTGGGACCGCCGCGCATACTCGTGGCAGTACTGGCAGGGGATCTGGTTCACACCAGCGTGTACCCGGTGGCTGAACGGGATGGGCTGGACTACGTCGGTGCGCGGCGTCCAGGGGTGCTGGGAGAAGGTGGCGACGATCACTCCCGTGATCAACAACGTGACGGCGACCGGCAGGAGAAGTCTGTTCACCGGTACGCCCTCGCCGATCAGGAGCCTTCGCTGTCCTTGCAGTCCGGGTGCAGCACGACCTGCGCCGCGGTCTTCGCGTCGAGCGGCGTGTCATCCGGCTGCCAACCGTTCGCCTCCAGGAGGTAGGCGACCAGATCCCAGTACTCGTCGGCGTCGAGGATCGACGGCTGGTCGACCGGCATCACCGCCGAGATGTATTCATAGACGTCCTTTGCCGTCCGGAAGCGGGCCGAGCGGATCACCTGGAACGATCGTGGCTCGCACGGCAGGGCCCCCTGCCCGATGACCTCGGGAGCACGCAGCCCTTCGTACTGGTTGTCCTTGCCGGAACCGTCGTTCCCGTGACAGCGAGCGCATTGGCGCTTGTAGGTACGCGCGCCGGCGGTCGTCTGATCGCGGGTGAAGGCGTATGCGCTTCCCACAATGCCGATGCCCACGACGACGACCAGAAAGACCCAAAATGCTGAGCAACGCCAAATGACTGGACGCATCGCCTGCTCCTCCACCCGCGCCCCCTCGCATTGAAAATGCCATCTAGGCGATCGATTTACAAACATATATCTATGTTTCAAAGACCGCAGGTAAACCGTCTGGGACGATGTCCAGGGATCGGGAAGTACACGATGCGGTGGCAAGCTCCCTCGCGGCAGTGGCAAGAAATGCCCTTTCCGCCGTCATGCCGTGACACCCGTGCGCTCCATTCACCTGCCCTGTATAGTGACGACCGCTACGGTGATCCCATGATGGACGACCCCAACACCGTCGACTACCTCGCCCACGATCAGATCCGGAACAAGTACGTCCTGATCATCCGCGAGGACCGGCCGTGGACCCGGCCGGCGGAGATGCACGCCCAGCTCAAGGCGAAGGTCGACACGTACTTTCAGTACATCATGGACGGCGGCGTGGCCCAGGAGTATCCGGGCACCCGCACCGAGGACTGTGCCATCACCCTCCTGTGCCGCCAGCAACCGGGCTCGGAGAGCCTCGCGTTCTTCGAGTACGTGCGCCAGGTCCTGGCCCAGGATCGGATCGAGTTCAACTACATCCTGCACCCGGGCGCTCCTTCGAACTGAGCGATGGAACGCCGCAGTCGCGCCCGCGACGTAGTCCAACGATTACCGGGTGGGTTGCCTGACGCGCATCCGCGCCACAATTACTTGACGGTCAAGGCGACAGACACCGCGATCCTTCCGCGTTGGCCGCGCAGAAACGCTCAATATTCCCTCGTCTTCCGGGGACAACTAGTCAGGAAACGGACGCTGCAGCGGCGCGACTCAAGTTGACCACCCCAGACCCCCTCCCTAAGATCGATTGCCCCTACGACTGTGTATTTCAGAGAGGTTTCGGTGGCGACGGACAACCACGCGAAGGTGATCATCATCGGTGCCGGCCCGGCGGGGTACACCGCCGCCATCTACGCGGCACGCGCCGAGCTGCAACCGGTGCTCTTCGAGGGCCCGCAGCCCGGCGGCCAGCTGACGATCACGACGGAGGTGGAGAACTACCCCGGCTTCGAGCACGGCATCCAGGGGCCGGAGCTGATGCAGGAGATGAAGAAGCAGGCGGAGCGCTTCGGTACCCGCTGCCTGTTCGAAATGGTCGACGACGTCGACCTCGGCGAGCGGCCATTCAAGGTGGCGGTCGGCAAGGAGACCTATACCGCCGACACCCTGATCATCGCCTCCGGCGCCAGCGCCCGGCTTCTCGGCCTCGAGTCGGAGAGCCGGTTGATGGGCTACGGCGTCTCCGCCTGCGCCACCTGCGATGGGTTCTTCTTCAAGGACAAGGAGGTGTACGTGGTGGGGGGCGGTGACACCGCCATGGAGGAGGCGATCTTCCTCACCAAGTTCGCCACCAAGGTGACCATCGTCCACCGTCGTGACGAGCTGCGTGCCTCCAAGATCATGGGCGATCGGGCCCTGGCCCACCCGAAGATCGATATCCGCTGGGACAGCGTGGTGGACGAGATCCTCGGGGACGGCGAGCCACCGAGGGTGACCGGCATTCGCCTGGAGAACGTCAAGACCGGCGAGCTCACGGAGCTGCCGTGTGACGGAGTGTTCATGGCGATCGGTCACAACCCGAACACCGACTTCTTGAAGGCGCAGGTAGAGGTGGACGACGAGGGTTTCGTCGTCACCGCCGACAAGTCTACCGCCACCTCGGTGCCAGGCGTGTTCGCCTGCGGCGACGTGCAGGACCCGGTCTACAAGCAGGCGGTCACCGCCGCCGGCTCGGGCTGCATGGCGGCTCTCGATGCCGAGCGGTTTCTTGCGGAGCAGGAACACTAGCCATGGCCCGCCTGGGCGAGGGGTCGGGCCCACGGCCGTCGCGCGACCTCGACACCTTTCCCAACCCGCAGCCGTCGCGGGAGTACGAGATCTCCCTGACCTGCCCCGAGTTCACCTGCCTCTGTCCGGTGACCGGCCAGCCCGATTTCGCCACCTTCACCATCCGCTACGTCCCCGACCAGACCTGCGTGGAGCTGAAGTCCCTGAAGCTCTACCTCTGGTCGTACCGGGACGAGGGCGCGTTCCACGAGGCGGTCACCAACCAGGTCCTCGACGACCTGGTTGCGGCCCTTGCCCCGCGTCGCTTGGAGGTGCAGGCCGACTTCAACGTCCGCGGCGGGATCCACACGGTGGTCACCGCCCGGTACCCGTAGGTAGGGGCGAGGGTCTAGGGGTTAGGGGATAGGGATGGATGGCCGCCTCCGCCGGCCAGCGGATCTTTCCGGTGATGGCTCTTGAAAAATATTTCCGCCGGCCCGCAGGGCTGGCACCTCCCCTCACTCCTAGTCCCTAACCCCTAGCCCCCCAAATGGACCAACTCCAGGCCTACCTGGTCGACTACGGTCTCTGGGTGCTGTTCATCGGCACGGTCCTGGAGGGCGAGGTGGTCCTGGTCCTCGCCGGATTTCTCGCCCACGTGGGGCTGTTCCCCTACTGGCAGGTGGTGGCGGTGGCGGTGAGCGGCGGCGTGCTCGGGGATCAGATCTTCTTCTATCTAGGTCGCTGGAAGGGCGAGGTGATCGTTCACCGCGTACGCGTCTTCTCCCGCCGCGCCGGCAAGGCGATGGAGCTGATCGATCACTGGCACGGCTGGCTGATCCCCGCGTCTCGCTTCCTGTACGGCTTCCGCATCCTGCTACCGCTGACCTTCGGGATGATCGGCACGCCGCCGACACGCTTCGCCATCCTCAACGTGGCCAGCGCCATCCCCTGGGCCCTGCTCTTTTCGTTCACCGGCTACGCCCTGGGCGAGTTCGCCCTGGAGATGATCCAGACCGCGCAGCGACATCGCGGGATCGCCCTGCTGGCGGTCATGGTGGTGGCGGGCCTGGTGGGGGCGGTGCTCGCCTTTCAGGTGGCCAAGGCGCCAAAGCCGACCCCACCCGAATGACCTCGCCCGGGTCGATGGCGCGCAGGGCAGGTGCCTCCTTCGGGAGGAGCAGCAGGATCGTGGAGCCAAGGCCGAACCAGCCCATCTCCTCGCCCGCCCCCAGATGCCAGTGGCTCTCGGCCCGGTCCGGATCAGGGAGACGACCGTTCACCGGGAGACCGCGCAGGTGGATGCGGCCCACGTTGAGCGCCGCCACGAACACCATCGCCAGGGGCCAGCCTGCACCTGTCTCCGCCACCACCACCGCCCGCTCGTTCTCCACGAACAGCCGCGGCACGTGGCGCATCGCCCAGTCGTTCACCGGCCATCGGCGACCGGGGATGTGGGCCATCGCCCGCACGGTCATCGCCGCCGGCGCGTGATATCGGTGGTAGTCCCGCGGCGACAGGTAGAGAGTCAGGCAGCGTCCCCCCTCGAACCGGCCACTCCATTCCTGCAGCGGGCCGAGGAGCTCCGGCATCGAGTAGTGCCCCCCCTTCGCGTGGATCGCGCTGTGCTCGTGGATCGCCGCCGGCGCGCGGATGCTGCCGTCACACGGTGACACCAGCGCGGCATCGGCGACCGGCCGGAGACCGGCGCGCAGTCCGCGGGTGAAGAACGCCTCCACCGTGCGATACGCCACCAGCGGGTGCTCCGCCTCCTCCAGCGCCACGTGGTAGTGGGACACGTATGCGCGCAGCACGGGCTGGATGAGCCAAGCCGGCCACGTGCGGCGCGCCGTCCAGCCCACGAGCCGCGATAGCAGGGCAAGGGGCAGGAGGCGAGTCAGGCCGATACTCATCTCTTTCGATCACCGACACCGACGGTGCCCGCGCCGGCATCGGTCACGCCGCAGGCCGCCGCGCCTTGCGGCATGACCCCGACCGGCTAGCGGACCAACGCCATCTTCCGTCGCAGGAAGGCGATCTGGGTCTGATGCGGCAGGTTCTTCGGGCAATTGTCCTCGCAGCCCAGGAGACTCATGCAGCCGAAGATGCCGTCGTCGTCGCCGAGGATGTCGTACCAGTCGTCGTCGCTGCGGTGATCACGGGGATCGAGACGCAGACGTGCCACGTGAATGAAGCCGACCGCCCCGAGGAAGTCCGGGCGCATGCGTTTGGTGCCGCACGCCGAGATACAGCAGCCGCACTCGATGCAACGATCGATCTCGTAGATCTCCTCTGCCAGGTCGGGATCCATCCGTTCTTCGAGGCGATTGAAGTCGACGTGGTCGGCCTCCACGCCATGGATCCAGCCCTCGATCCGCTCACTCACCGCGCGCATGAACTTGCCGGTGTTCACCGACAGGTCGCCAATCAGCTCGAACGCGGGCAGGGGCAGAAGGGTGATCTCGCGATCCGGGAACTTCGCCGTCAGGGTGTGGCAGGCCAGGTCGGGGCGACCGTTGATCACCATGCCGCAGGATCCACAAATCCCGGCACGGCACACGAAGTCGAATTGCAGCGACGGGTCCTGGTACTCGCGGATCTCGTTGAGGGCGATGAAGATGGTCATGCCCTCGCACTCCTCGACCTCGTAGGTCTGCATACGCGGCTCATCGCCAGGCAGCTGCGGGTTGTAGCGGAAGATGTGGAACTTGAGGTTGCGTCCACCGCCGCACCCCAGCCGTAGAGGCCTCTTTCTGGTGTCGCTCATGTATAGCCCACTCCGGTGCGTTCGTTTCTCTCGCGATACTTCGCGGGGACCTCAAAGGGCATCAAGGCGTGCTGGGTGGTGAAGCGATCCGCCTCCGGCAGCGAGGTCCTGATCTCCTCGATTTGCTTTTCGCGGCGGGACGTATCCGGGTGCGGTATGGTGTTGTCCGCTCCGTAGCCGCGAAACCCCGGCGGCAGCTCCATTCGCATCACGTCGAGGTCCTCGTACTCGAGGGTCGGCTCCTCGTCGGTTTCCGACGGCCAGTAGGCCAGGGTGCGCTTCAACCAGTCGCGATCGTTGCGCTCGGGATAGTCCTCGCGGGTGTGAGCGCCGCGGCTCTCGGTGCGCTGCAGCGCCCCCTTGGCCACCGCGATCGCCAGCTTGAGCATTCGCTGCAGGCGTAGGGCGTCGACTAGCTCCGGGTTAGATGAAGCGATGCGGTTGCGCAATGCGATGTTCCGGCTCCGCTGTAGAAGTGCGCGCAGCTCGTCGAATGCCACCTGCAAGGGTCCGGCGCTGCGGAAGATGCCCACGTCGTCCATCATGAGCTGCTGCATGGCGTCGCGCAGCTCGTAGACGTTCTCACCGCTGGTGCGGTTCAACAAACCATCGATGTGGGCTTGCTCGCGCTTCAGAAACTCCCGTACCTCCCCGGTCGAGATGGAGACCGAGGTCTGCTCACAGTAGTCGGCGACGTACTCGCCGACGATCATCCCGGACACCGCGGTCTCGGCCACCGAGTTGCCACCGAGGCGGTTGAAGCCGTGCAGGTCCCAGCACGCCGCTTCGCCCACGGCGAACAGGCCGCGCAGGCCGACGCTCTCGCCGGTCACCCTGGTACGCACTCCACCCATGGAGTAGTGCTGGGTCGGTCGCACCGGGATGAAGTCTTTCACCGGATCGATGCCGAGAAAGTACTCGCAGATCTCCTGCACCTCGCGCAGGTTGTGCTCGATGTGCTCCTTGCCGAGGATGGTGATGTCGAGCCACAGGTGGTCACCGTAGCGCGACTTCACCCCCTTGCCCTTGCGCATGTGCTCGGTCATGCGACGCGAGACCACGTCGCGGCTGGCAAGCTCCTTCTTCTCCGGCTCGTAGTCCGGCATGAAGCGGTAGCCGTCCACGTCGCGCAGCACCCCTCCATCGCCGCGACACCCTTCGGTCGTCAGGATTCCGGAGGGAACGATGGCCGTCGGGTGGAACTGCACCGCCTCCATGTTGCCCAGTGGAGTCCTGCCGGTTTCCAGGGCGATGGCCGCCCCCATCCCCTCGACGATCACCGCATTTGTGGAGATCTTATAGATATGGCCGTAGCCGCCGGTGGCGATCGTGGTAGCCATGGCGACGTAGGCGATCAGCTCGCCGGTGATCAGGTCGCGGACGACGGCGCCGTGACACCGCTCCCCGTCGTGGATCAGGGCGATCGCCTCCTTGCGCTCGTGGACCGGGACGCCGAGCTCGATCGTCTTGTTGCTCATCGCGTAGAGCATGCTATGGCCGGTGCCATCGGCGGTGTAGCAGGTGCGCCACTTCTTGGTACCGCCGAAGTCGCGCGCCATGATCAGTCCATGAGCCTCTTCCTTTTCTCGGATCGTGACCCGCTCGGCATTGATCACCACCTGGTGGTCGCCGGCGCGTACCCGGTTCCACGGCACCCCCCACCCGGCGAGCTCGCGGATCGCCTTGGGGGCGACGTGGGTGAACATGCGGGCGACGGCCTGATCGCACCCCCAGTCGGAGCCCTTCACGGTGTCCGCGAAATGAACGTCCTCGTTGTCGCCTTCGCCGCGCGCCGCAGCCCCTAGGCTTGCCTGCATCCCACCCTGGGCCGCGGCCGAGTGAGAACGCTTGGACGGAATCAACGACAAGATGAGTGTGTCCAGGCCGCGCATACGGCTGGCGATGGCAACACGCAGACCGGCCAGCCCGGCCCCGATCACCAGCGAGTCCGTATAGACGATCTTCATGGCTGGAGATCCCCTGCGGCCCTCGTCTCCTCGGCCGCCAACGACGTGGCATACCGTTCACCGGCGTGGGCGCGATGCTCGATGCCGATCTTGACGTAGGCAAGCCAGGACAGGACCCCCAATGTCAGGAACACCACCGACAGGACATTCTTCACTCTCTGATACTGGCGCCGCCGCGCGTGCGGGTCCCGCTCGCCGAAGAACCCCCACTTCACTGCCAGGCGGTACATCCCGATGGTGGCGTGGAACTCCACGGCGAACAGGAGCACAAAGAACAGCGGCGCCATCCACTGGCTCACGAAGCGGTCCGCGGAGGCGTACGGCCCGATGTTATCCGGGTTGGTCATGATGACGTACAGGTGCACCGACCCGAGGAAGAACATGACGAAGCCTGTGATCGCCTGGACGAACCAGAGGGTCGTATCCGAGTGGTGCATCATCTTCATGTGCGAGCGGTAGACCTTGTACTGCCTCCAGGTGGAGGGAAACTTGCGCATCGCCAAGGCGGCGTGAACCACGAACAGCAGGGAGACACCGACCGCGATGAGCCACGGGATGATCGGGTAGCCCTTCCCGGCCGGGCTTAAAAAGCTCAGCTCGATGAACTCCGTGACCGCCCACATCGCGTCTTTGCCGAGGAGGATGCTCGCCACGAGGATCAGGTGCATCCACATGAAGATCGCCAGCGCGAGCCCCGAGAGGCTCTGCAGGAGGTCGAGCCGCGCGGGCATACGACTCTTGCGTGGCCGATCCTCGATCAATGTCTTCATGACGCGCGAGATAGAGGGTCCGACAGGAAGGGGGCTTCAGTGGGGCGAGCGGAACGTCGGTTCGGCAAGCAGGGGGGAAGGAGACTGAGCGATGTCGTAACGGTTCGGAAGAGCCCGACTTCGCACGCCGAGATCTTCGCGCCGCACGGTCACCGACGCAATGGCGATCATCGCACCATGCGATTTTCCACGGCCGATCGTTTTCCGCCGCCAAGGCCCGAGATTAGCGGTTCCACACCGTTGCACAACCCGTACGAAGGCGCCGATCCGTTTGCGAACTGGCTTCTGGCGCGTATAGTACGCACCCCCCGCGGCAGGCCGTCGTGGGCCAGGTTAGGGAGGAGCGATGGACGTTGTAACCCACGATATCGTTGTGGTCGGCGGTGGCGGGGCCGGTATCCGGGCGGCGATCGCCGCGGCGCAGGCCGACCCGCGTCTGTCCATCGCGATGGTGACCAAGGTCTATCCGATGCGCAGCCACACCGTGGCTGCGGAAGGCGGCGCGGCCGCATGCCTGAGGCCCGAAGAGGACAGCCTGGAGCTCCATGCCTACGACACCATCAAGGGATCCGACTTCCTGGCGGACCAAGACGTGGTGGAGTCGTTCGTCGAGCAGGCACCGCGCGAGATCGTTCAGATGGAGCATTGGGGGTGCCCATGGTCCAGGCTTCCGGACGGACGGATCAGCCAGCGGCCCTTTGGTGGCATGAGTACGCCGCGCACGTGCCACGCCTCGGATCGCACCGGCTTCCACATGCTCCATGCGTTGTTCCAGACCTCCCTCAAGTACCCCAACATCTACCGCTACGACGAGTTCCACGTCACCCGGCTGGTGGAGCACGACGGCCGTATTGCCGGGTGCGTCGCGCGAGACATCCGAACCGGGAGGATGGTCGCCTTCCGCGCTCGGGCCGTGATCCTGACCACCGGCGGATCCGCACGCATGTTCGGATTCACCACCAATGGACATATCAAGACCGGCGACGGCATGACCATGGCGTATCGCCTGGGGGTCGCACTGAAGGACATGGAGTTCGTTCAGTTCCACCCCACAGGGCTCCCCGGTACCGGCATCCTCATCACCGAGGCGTCGCGGGGTGAGGGCGCCTACCTCCTCAACAGCGAGGGCGAACGGTTCATGAAGGAGTATGCGCCCAACAAGATGGAGCTCGGGCCGCGCGATCTGGTGTCGCGCTCGATCATCCAGGAAGTGAAGGAGGACCGCGGGGTGGAGGGGCCCGACGGGCAGCGAGTCTACGCCCACCTCGATTTCCGCCATCTGGGCGAGGCCAAGATCAACGAGAAACTACCCATGGTACGCGAGCTCGCCCTCGAGTACCTGAAGCTCGACGTGGTCACCGAGCTGGTCCCGATCCGGCCGGTCGCACACTACACGATGGGCGGCATTGCCACCGACATCGACGCCCATACGACCCTGGATGGTCTGTTCGCCGCCGGCGAGTGTGCCTGTGGATCGATCAATGGTGCCAACCGCCTGGGCTCCAACTCTCTGACCGAGTGTCTGGTCTTCGGGGAACGGGCCGGCCGCGGCGCGGCTGCGTTCGGCGCCAACCACGAATACGCGCCCACCGCGACCCTCGAACAGGCGGCCCGGGACGAGGAGCGCTCCATCCGTAGCCAACTCATCGACCGCACCGACGGGAACGAGCGATATCCCGCCATCTTCCACGAGCTCAATGCGATCATGGACCACGACTGTGGCGTCTACCGCACCGAGGAAGGGCTACGTGAGGCGTCGGCGAAGGTAGCGGAGCTGCGCGACCGGTACCGCAGGGTGGCACTCGTCGACCGCTCGACGGTCTTCAATTCCGACCTCATGCACACCATCGAGCTGGGCTCCATGCTGGAGATCTCCCAATGTGTCGTCGATGGCGCCCTGGCGCGCAAGGAGTCGCGTGGCGGCCACGCCCGCGCGGACTACCCGACACGGGACGACGAGAGCTTCCTCCACCACTCCATTTTCTACCGGCAGGAGGACGGTTCGCCGCGGCTGGAGAAGGGTGCCGTGGGCAAGACCAAGTGGGAGCCGGAGGAGCGGAAATACTGATGAGGGATTAGGGGCTAGGGACTGGGGGCTAGGGGAGGTGCCGGCCCTGCGGGCCGACGATATTGAGATGCTGGTTGCTCTACCACGGAAAGATCTGCTGGCCGCCGGCGGCGGCCATCCACCCCTAGTCCCTAACCCCTAATCGCTAGTCCCTGATAGGGAGTCGACATGACCACCACCATCGAACGGACCGTCACCGTACGAGTTGCCCGTTACTCGCCGGAACGTCCTGAGGAAGGTCAGACCTTCTCCACCTACGAGGTGCCGGTGCGTCCCAAGTGGATGGTCCTCGACGCCCTCAACCACATCCGATGGGAAATCGATCCGACCCTCACCTATCGCCACTCGTGCCGCATGGCCGTGTGCGGCTCGTGTGGAATGACCCTCAACGGCGAGCCAAAGCTCGCCTGCAATACCTTTCTTGAAGACTATCCTGACGGCCTCACGGTCGAGCCGTTGTCGAACTTCCCCGTCCTCCGCGATCTGGTGATCGACATGGAGGATTTCATGGCGAAGCTCTCCTCGATCAAGCCATGGATCGTGCGCGACGATGCGGACGATCCGAGCGGCGGCGAGTTCCGCCAGACGCCGGAGGAGCTGGAGCTGTACACCCAGTTCTCCCACTGCATCAATTGCATGATCTGCTATGCGGCGTGCCCGGTGTACGGCATGGAGCCGAGTTTCCTGGGTCCCGCCGCCGCCGCCCTCGGCCACCGCTACCAGCTCGACACCCGCGACCTAGGCAACGACGATCGCCAGGCGGTGCTCACCAACGAAGACGGGGTGTGGAACTGCTCGTTCGTCGGCGAGTGTTCCAAGGCGTGCCCGAAGCACGTCGAGCCGGCCGCGGCCATCCAGCGCACCAAGCTCAACTTCGTGATGGGCAAGCTCCTCAGCTTTGTTCTCCCGTGGAGGCGATGATGACCCCGGAAGTCGAAGGTACCCACTCCGGCCAGCCGCCGAGGCTTGCCTGGAAGATGCCCCCCAACTGGTGGACGAAGAAGCGTAACTACCGGCTGTTCATGCTGCGCGAGGTCTCCGCGGTGTTCGTGGCGATCTTCCTGCTGGGCTACCTCGGCAGGCTGGCTGCCCTCTCCCACGGTGAAGCGGCGTACTACAACTACATGCACGGCGTGGGCGGCTTCTTCGGGGTCATTTGGAACTGCCTGGCCCTGGTCACCGTCTGCTACCACGCGTGGACCTGGTTCGAGACCTCCGGCGTCGTCGCCCAGGTACGCATCGGCGGAAAGCTCCTTTCCGGCGCGACGATCGTCCGCGCCAACCAGGCGGCGTTCGGTGTGATCAGCGTCGTGCTGTTATTCATTCTCACGTGAAGCAGCTGTCAGCGATCAGCTTCGTAGCCCTCGTCCCGACCGGAAATGCAGCCCGTGCAGCGGTTCTATCGAGCTAATAGAAGATCGCTGACCGCGCCCTGACCCGAGGTCATCCATGTCCCAGCCCCCCCACTCCCATCCTTCGGTCGAACCGTTCTGGTGGTTTCTGTTCGCCGCCGGTGGAACGGTGGCCGCCCTGTTCTTGCCGGTCCACATCCTGGTGCACGGCATCCTGGCGCCCATGGGACTGCTATCCGACGACGCCACGAGCTACGACCGGATGATCGGCTGGGTCTCCAACCCGATCGTCAAGCTCTACCTCCTGGTGATCATCGTCTTCCCCCTCTTCCACGCCGCCCACCGCATCAAGTTCACCATCGTGGACCTTGGCTGGAAGGTGAGCACCGCCACCCTGAGCGTCGTGTGCTACGGCGGCGCGGCCCTGGCCACCGGCGCCGCGCTGGCCATCCTGGGGCAGTTCTGACACGGCCTGATGGCCGGCGCCTGCCGACCGCCAGGAACCTCTGAGCCCTTGGCGATCGCGGTGGTGACACCGAGATTCGCGACGTGGCGCGGGGTAGAAGCCGACCGCCGATCCGCACGGTAGATGGCGAGCAAGCTCGCGACCGAGGTCGGTCCTACAGAGGCCGCAACGGATCGCCGGCAGACGCGGAGGTCCTGCCAACAGAAAGACCGCCGTGTGGATTAGCCCACGCGGCGGTCTCGATGGTTGCGGCAGGAGGCCGGCGTCGTGCGCCGTGTCATCCGGTGGTCGAGACCTTCTCGTCCTCCTGGCGCTCACGCTTGAAGGGGGAGGACTTCTCCTCGGCGGGAGGGGGCTCCTCCTGCTTCTTGGGCTTCGGCGCGGGCCGCGGGCGGTCGGCGTCCATGTCGACGCTACCCTTGAGGGTGGCGCCGTCGCGGATCACCAGGGACGGCGTCTTGACATTGCCGATCACGACGCCGTCGGGGCTGATCTCGAGCTGTTCCAGGGCCTCCACGTTCCCGGTCACCTGCCCCTCGACCACCACCGAGTGGGCCGTGATCTCCGCCTCGATGGTCGCCCCCTTGCCGATGGTCACGGTGTGATCGTTGACCGTGATCGTCCCCTCCACGCGGCCGAAGATCACCATGTCCTCGGCGGCCGTCAGCTCGCCCTTGACGATGACTGTGTTGCCGATGCGCATGGGGGAATGGGACTGCTCGAAGGAACGGGCGGGATGGGGCTGGGAGCGCGGGAATTGCTCGCGGAGCTCGTCGTCACGCGACGGGGTCCGCGACACGTCTTGAAACTTGTCGGCCTTATTGAACATCACCAACCTCCGGGAGGATAGACCCCGACCTCATCGGCGCGCCGATCGGCGCGAATGAGAAATAAATAAGTAGCCGAAGCGACCCTTAGCCCTGAGCCGCCAAAGCCGCCTGGGCCGCGGCGAGGCGGGCAATCGGCACCCGAAACGGCGAGCAGCTCACGTAGTCCAGGCCGGTGGCGTGGCAGAACGCGATCGAGGATGGTTCCCCGCCGTGCTCGCCGCAGATCCCCACCTTGAGGTCGGAACGGGTGGTACGGCCGCGCTCGACCGCCATGCGGATGAGCTGCCCGACCCCCTCCTGATCGAGGACCTGGAAAGGGTCCTCCGGCAGGATCTTCTTCTCCACGTACTCCGGCAAGAAGACACCGGCATCGTCCCGGGAGTAGCCGAAGGTCATCTGGGTGAGGTCGTTGGTGCCACACGAGAAGAACTCCGCCTCCTCCGCGATCTTGTCCGCGGTGAGGGCGGCCCGGGGGATCTCGATCATGGTGCCGATCAGGTAGTCGAACTCGACCCCCTCGCGCTCCTTGACCTGCTCCGCCACCGCCTGCACCCGCTTCTTCAGATAGCTGAACTCGGCGGTGGTCCCCACCAGCGGGATCATGATCTCGGGCGTGATCTCCGCCCCCTCCTTGCGGAGGGTCGCCGCGGCGGCGCAGATCGCCTCGACCTGCATCTCGTAGATCTCCGGGAACGAGATCCCCAGGCGGCAGCCGCGGTGACCGAGCATCGGGTTGAGCTCGTGCAAGCGGTTGACCTTGGTGAGCAGTTCTTCCCGCTCCTCCAGGGCGACCGGATCGCTGCCATTGGCACGGAGGGTCGCGATCTCCTCGATCAGCCCCTCGCGGGAGGGCAGAAACTCGTGCAGCGGCGGGTCGAGGAGGCGGATGGTGACCGGCCGCGAGCCCATGGCTCGGAATAGGCCGACGAAGTCGTCACGCTGGAACGGCAGCAACTTCGCCAGGGCCACGCGACGCGCGGCCTCGTCCTCGGCGAGGATCATCTCCTGCACCACCGGCAGCCGCTCCTCGCCGAAGAACATGTGCTCCGTGCGACACAGGCCGATGCCCTCGGCACCGAAGGAAACGGCGTTGCGTGCATCTTCCGGGGTGTCCGCGTTCGTGCGCACCTTCAGGGTCCGGTACTCGTCGGCCCAGTTCATCAGCTTCTCGAAGTCCCCGGACAGCTCCGGCACGATCAGCTTCGCCGCCCCGGCGATCACCTCACCGGTGGAGCCGTTGAGGCTGATCATCTCGAACTCGTTGATCACCCGGTCACCGACGGTGAACTGGCGGGTCTCCGCATCGACCGTGATGGCCGAGCAGCCGGCCACGCAGCACTTCCCCATGCCGCGGGCGACCACCGCCGCGTGGCTGGTCATACCACCGCGGGCAGTGAGGATCCCCTGCGCGGCGTGCATGCCGCCGACGTCGTCGGGCGAGGTCTCGGCGCGCACCAGGATCACCGCCCTGCCCTTGGCCGCCTCCTCGATGGCGTGGTCGGCGGTGAACACTACCTCGCCCACCGCCGCGCCCGGGCTGGCCGGCAACCCCTTGGCCAGGACCTCGATCGCCTGGGTGGTATCGATACGCGGGTGGAGGAGCTGGTCGAGTTGCGCCGGAGCGACCCGCTGCACCGCGGTGGCGGTGTCGATCATCCCTTCATCCACCATCTCGCAGGCGATGCGCACCGCCGCCTGGGCCGTGCGCTTGCCGGTGCGGGTCTGGAGCATGTACAGCTTGCCCTCCTCGACCGTGAACTCGATGTCCTGCATGTCCCTGTAATGGTCTTCCAGGCGCTGGTAGATCTCCTCCAGCTGGTCGTAGATCACCGGCATCTGGTCCTGGAGCTGGGCGATCGGTTGTGGAGTACGGATTCCCGCCACCACGTCCTCGCCCTGGGCGTTGACCAGGTACTCGCCGAAGAACCGCCGCTCGCCGGTCCCCGGGTCCCGGGTGAAGGCGACGCCGGTACCGGAGGTCTCGCCGCGGTTACCGAACACCATCGACATGACGTTCACCGCCGTACCCCAGTCGCCGGGGATGCCGTGCAGCTTGCGGTAGGTGATGGCACGGGGGACGTTCCACGAGTCGAACACCGCATTGATCCCGGCGCGGAGCTGCTCCATCGGATCGTCCGGGAACGGCTTGCCGATCGTCCGCGCCACCAGGTCCTTGTAGGGACCGATCAGGGAGCGCAGGTCGTCCGCACTCAGGTCGGTGTCGAGGACCGCGCCCACGCTCTGCTTTTTGGCCTCGAGGATCTTTTCGAAGTCATGGTGCGGCACGCCGAGCACCACGTCGCCGAACATGGTGACGAACCGGCGGTAGGCGTCCCACGCGAACCGCTCGTTGCCCGACTTGGCGATCAGCCCCTGGATGGTCTCGTCGTTGAGACCCAGGTTGAGGACCGTATCCATCATGCCGGGCATGGAGACCCGTGCCCCGGAGCGCACGGATAGCAGCAGCGGGTCCGCAGCGTCACCGAAACGGTGACCCATGGACTCCTCGACGTCGCGCATCGCCGCCAGCACTTGGTCCCATAGCTCCGGCGGGTACTGACGATCGTGGTCGTAGTAATAGGTGCACACCTCGGTGGTGATGGTGAAGCCGGCGGGCACCGGAATGCCCAGGCTCGTCATCTCCGCCAGGCCGGCGCCTTTGCCCCCGAGGAGCTCCTTCTGGTGACCCCGGCCCTCGGCCTTGCCATCGGCGAATACATAGACGTACTTGTGGTCACTCACGGGCAATGCCTCCCTCGATCAGTAGACAGTAGGTAGTAGACAGTGGACAGGGGGTAGGAACTGGATGTAACGGCGGCAGGCCCGCCAGCTCTCCATCCGTCGATCAGCTCTCGACTGCCAGCTGGCTGAGGTCGGCAATCCCGTCGAACAGCGCGCGCACCTGGCAAAGCAGGGAGAGGCGGGCGGTTCGCAGGTTGGGGTCGTCGGCCATCACCAGGATGTCGTCAAAGAATCGATCCACAGCGGGGCGCAGTGTAACCAGTCGGGCAAGGATCGCGCCATAATCACCGGCGTCGCGCAGGGGCGCCACCTCGTCGCCGAGCCGCCTCTCTTCCTCCAGCAACGCACGCTCCGCCGCCTCCACCAGCACACCGTCGTCTACCTTCTGGCCCGCGAAATCGGCCGGGATGATGCGGTGCACCCGCTTGAAGGAAAGCGCAAAGTCCGTGAACGCGGGCTCCTGGCGCAGTGCCGCCAGGGCGCGGGCCCGTGCCCGGTCACGCACGGGCTGGCGGCTGCCCATGGCAAGCACCGCGCGCACCACGTCCTCCGGCAAGCCGTCCTGGAAAAGGGCGTGGCTCAGGCGCTGTCCGAGGAAGTCCCTTACCTGGCCGGTCGCCTCCTCGGACACCTGCACGCCACTCGCCGCGAGCTGCGCCAGGGCGTGGTCGACCCACTGCCAGAGATCCACGTCCCAGCCGCCGTCGAGGCAGATCTGGATCAGGCCCAGGCCAGCGCGGCGCAGGCCGAAGGGATCCTGGGAGCCACTGGGGATGAGGCCGACGGCGAAGCCGCCGCACACCGCATCCAGACGGTCCACCACCGCCACCAGGCGGCCGAGGTCGCTGGACGGCAAGCGGTCACCGGCGAAACGCGGCCAGTAGTGCTCCTCGATCGCCCGGCACACCTCCAGCGACTCGCCGTCGTGGGCGGCATAGTGCCGCCCCATCACCCCTTGAAGCTTGGGGAACTCGATCACCATGTGGGTGGTCAGGTCGGCCTTGGCGAGCTGCACCGCCCGGCGGACGTCGGCCTCCGCCACGCCGGTGGCCGCGGCGCCGAGCTCCGCCGCCAGGGTCTCCATGCGGGACACCTTGGCGCCGACGCTACCCAGGCGCTCGTGCAGGGCGACTGCGTCCAGGTCCGCCACACGCGAGTGGAGGGTTCGCTTGCGGTCCTCGTCCCAGAAGAAGCGCGCATCGGCTAGGCGGGCGCGCAGCACCCGTTCATTGCCGGCGCGCACGTTGTCCGCCGCACTTTCGGAAGAATTGGTCACCGCGACGAATGCGGGCAACAGCCGGCCGTCCCCGTCCTCTACGGGGAAATAGCGCTGATTCTTCGCCATGGAGGTGACGAGCACCTCACGCGGTACGGCCAGGAAGTCGTCATCGAATCGCCCCAGGACGCAGCCCGGATGCTCCACCAGGTGGGCCACCTCGTCGAGCAGGTCGCCGTCGACCACCGTGCGGCCGCCCGCCTGGCTGCCGAGCTTCTCGGCGCGGGCGCGGATCGCCGCCGCACGGGCCACGGGGTCGGGCTCCACGGCCCCAGCCCGCAGGCCGGCCAGATAGCTGTCCCGCTCGGCGACCGGGATCGGCTGCGGGGCGAGAAAGCGGTGGCCGCGGGTGGTGGTGCACGACTCCACTCCGTCTACCTCGAAGGGGATTCGCTCCCCGTCGAGTAGGGCAAGGATCCAGTGCACCGGCCGGGCGAAACGCCACGTTCCGCTCCCCCAGCGCATCGACTTGGGAAACGCGAGTCCGGCGATGAGCGGCGGCAGGTGCGTCGCCAGGAGCTCGCGGGTCTGGCCTCCTCCCTCCTGCAGCCGCACCCCGATGTAATCGCCTTTCTTACCAGGGATGCGGATCAGGTCCGCCTCGCTCGCACCGGCCCCCTGGAGAAACCCGCGCCCGGCCTTGGTCAGATTGCCCTCCGCGTCGTAGGCCACCGTAACCGCCGGGCCGCGCCGCTCCACCTCCCGACTGGCCTGGGTGGCGGACACGTGGGTGACGTGGACGGCGAGGCGCCGCGGCGTCTCGTAAGTGGAGAGCCCCTGCGCCTCGATGTGCAGCTCACCTAGGAGCGCCACGACGCGCTCCCCCAGGGCGCGGACCGCCGGGGCAATGTAGCTCGCCGGGACCTCCTCGACCCCGATCTCCAGCAACAGCTCAGGCACGCGTAACCCCTACCGTCGTGCCTACAGCTCGTGTCAACGCAAAGACGCAAAGACGCGAAGGATGTAGCTCTACTGTTGAAACCGCAGATGAACACAGACGGACACAGGTTTTTTTGAACCACGAAGAACACGAAGGGCACGAAGAGGTGTTGGGGGCCGGGGTGCACGCATGGCGTACCTTCGTGGACTTCGTGTCCTTCGTGGTTAAGGACTTTGGCCGGTCGGCCTTCATCAACTGGCCCACACCTCCGGCTGCGGCTGACTGCACGGCGATCCCAACCCTTCCATGTTCCCGTGATGCTTGGTGGGATCGTGCTGGCGGCTCTCCGGCTCCCCTTGCGCCTTGGCGCCTTGGCGCCTTTGTGTTGAGCCGTTTCACGCGACTTCCTCGGGCTGCTTGAGCAGCGGGAAGTCGAGGGCCTCGCGGCTGGCGAGGTAGGCCTGGGCGACCTTGCGGGCCAGGTTGCGCACCCGGGCGATGTAGCCTACCCGCTCGGTGACCGAGATCGCCCCACGGGCGTCGAGCACGTTGAACGCGTGGGAGCACTTGAGCACGAAGTCGTAGGCCGGCAGCACCAGACCGGCGGCGAGCGCCGCGTTGGCCTCGGCCTCGAACTCCTCGAACAGCCGTTGGTGCAGGGCGACGTTGGCCACGTTGAAGTTGAACTCCGACCACTCCACCTCGTTCTGGTGGTAGACCTCGCCGTAGGTAACCTCGGGGGTCCAGGCGAGGTCGTAGACCGAATCGACCCCCTGCAAGTACATGCAGATCCGCTCCAGGCCGTAGGTCAGCTCCACCGACACGGGCGCCAGCTCGATGCCACCGACCTGCTGGAAATAGGTGAACTGGGTCACCTCCATGCCGTCCAGCCACACCTCCCAGCCGAGGCCGGCGGCCCCCAGGGTCGGGGACTCCCAGTCGTCCTCCACGAAGCGGATGTCGTGAGCGAGGGGGTCAACCCCCAGGGCGCGCAGGGAGTCGAGGTAGATCTCCTGGACCTCCAGGGGCGAGGGCTTGAGGACCACCTGGTACTGGAAGTAGTGCTGGAGGCGGTTGGGGTTCTCCCCATACCTGCCGTCGGAGGGCCGCCGCGACGGCTCCACGTAGGCGGTGCGCCACGGCTCCGGCCCGAGCACGCGCAGGAAGGTGTGGGGGTTAAAGGTGCCCGCCCCCACCTCCAGGTCATAACCCTGGGTGAGGACGCAGCCGCGCTCTCCCCAGAACGCTTGGAGGCGGAGGATCACCTCCTGGAACGTAAGCGGGTGAGCCATCGACGAGCCTTCGCGGGAGATCGCCCGCCGGGCGTTAACCTACTGAAACAAAAAGGGAAAACCTGTCTTCGCAGGGGCCGTCACCGTACCAATGCCCCCTCATTGTGTCAAGCAATCGACGGTGCTCGCGAGGCCCACCGCGAGAGCATCCCACCCGCGCTCACCGCCTGTCCCGGAGGACTACGGCCAAAGGATGGATGACAGATTAGGTTAAAATACACCAGACGAACCATCGAGTGTTAGATTCACTCCTCACGTGCAGCCCATGCCGGGCCGTCGTTCGTTTCGGGGAGGGAGCCGTCCATGTCGTGGAGGCAGTGCTGGATCGTAGCCGTGGCGCTGCTGTGGGCCGCGTGTGGGGGAGGTGGCGGCGGGGGCGGGAACACCGATTCCCCGGCAACCATCCTACAAGTGACCCAGCCGGCACCGCCCGCGGAGACACCGGCGGCGGGCAACAAGACCTCCCCGGACGACATCGTCGCGGCGACGATCCATTACGAGGGCGAGCGCGACGGCCGGCGCACCGTGATCGGACGCGGCAGAAGGCCAATCACCCAGGCCACTCTGGCGCCGGAGCCGGTCACCTCCTCGGGGATCTTCGACATCTTCACGGCGCCGTTCGATCTCATTGGCAACATCTTCGGCGGGGGCGACGGGGGTAGCGATGGTCCGAGCCTCGCCGACTACTTCCCCGCCGGTGACGACGATCAGTGGACCTTTCTGGATGACGCGGAGATCCTGCAAGGCGCCGACCCGGTGCTGCTGTTCGGTTTCGAGCCCAGCGAGCACGCCATCTGGGGCTTCACCTTGGTGGCGTCC
>JASFUG010000013.1:0-21984 GCA_050050395.1 Nitrospirota bacterium | reverse complement strand
CGAGATCCCCTCGCACCCTGAGGCCGCAGCTCTCACCCGAGCTCATCGCGAGGACGGGCGAACGGCTCGCGTCGTCAAGCAGGATGGCAGTCAAAGGCACGTCGTATCGGCGTCCATGCACGCCCGATTCGCGTCCATTCGCGGTCCCCTACTTCTCAATGGAGCGCGAAGCGCACGTTCGCAGTTCTTTGCGCCTTCGCGTCTTGGCGCCTTGGCGTTGCGCAGTTCCCTGGTTTCCTGGGCTCGTCAGCCGAGGAGCCACTCGGCGAAGGCGTCGATGATGGGGTCGGGGTCGCCGCCGGGGGCGGCCTCGCAGTAGATGCGGGCCAGGGGCTCGGTGCCGGAGATCCGGCCGAGGATCCAGGTGGAGTCGTCGAGGGTGAGGCGCACGCCGTCCAGGCAGTTGACGTCCGTCACCTTGTGCCCCGCGAGCTGCGCCACATCGGCCGCCGCGAGGCGCGCGTGCAGGGGTTCCGGGTCACCCTCGAGCTCGATGTCACGACGCTTGTAGGGCCCGGCGCCGAACTCGGCGCGCAGCTCCGCCATCATGGTGCCGATGAACTGCCGCCGCGCCCACATCGCCTCGGCCACGAGGATTGCGGCGTAGATCGCATCACGCTCGGGGAGATACCCCTTGATGCCGAAGCCGCCCGCCTCCTCGCCGCCGATCAGGATGTCACCGGTGACCATCGCCTCCGCCACGTGCTTGAACCCCACCGGGAGCTGGCGTTCGGGCAGGCCGTAGTGACGCGCCATGGCCGGGATCATGCGCGACATGTTGACCGCATGCAGCACCTCACCGCTCAACCCCTTCTCCTCTACCAGGTGGCGCAGGAGGATGGCGAACAGGTCGTGGGAGGAGACGAACCGGCCGCGTTCATCCAGACAGGCCAGGCGATCGCCGTCGCCGTCGGTGATGAACACCACGTCGCGGTCCCAGTGGCGCTGGGCGTGCTCCTCGACGCCGATGTTGCCCGGAATCGGCTCGGGCTTGCGGCCGCCGAAGGTGACGTCGCGCCCCTTCTCGACCTCGCTGATATTGAGGTTGCGGTCGGCGAAAGCCTGGGGGAGGAGCCCCTGGGCCGCCCCGCGCATGGCGCTGGCCAGGAGCGAGTAGGCGAAACGCCGCGCCGGGGGCTCACCCGCACAGCGCAGGATATTCGCGAGATAGGCGCGCCGGTCATCCCCCTCGACGATCTGGCCCGCTGCCTTCAAGGCAGCGTAGGAGGTGTCCAGGGCTGGCAGCTCGGCCGCCTCGATCTCGTTGGCACGGGTGGTGATCCAGTCGGCCGCCTCCTGGGAGATCGGGCTGCCGCGGGAGGTCTTCACCTTCAAACCGGTGTAGTTCGGCGCGTTGTGGCTCGCGGTCACCATCACCCCGGCGGCGCAGCTATTGGCCGTCACCATGAACGACAGGGCCGGCGTGGGCAGGTAGTGGCCGGCGATGCGCACCGGCATACCACGGGCGGCGATCACCCGCGCCACCTCCTCGGCGATGGGACGCGACAGGAGGCGGGTGTCGTAGCCCACCACCACCGGGCGCTTCGCCCACCCCTCGGCGTGCAGCCAGTCGACCACCGCGGCGGCGATCCGTCCCGCCTGGAGAAAGATCGGCCCCCGGCCGATCGGTGCGCGCCAGCCGTCGGTGCCGAAGTGGATGGGGGGAAGCATGGGGCTAGCGTCGGTGAGCGGGGATCGGGAGCTGGAGTCAGGGGCGGCAAACGGGGAGATTAGAGGAGCAAGGTTCGCCAGGCAAAGAGAGAGGCAGCGTGACGCCGACTCCCTACGGCAAGGTTCACCACGCCAGCGCAGGAGAGGGAGAGAGGGGAGGTCGGAATCCACCTCGGTTGCCCTTCCAACTTCCTGACCCTTCCCCCACCGTAGGGGCACGGCATGCCCCACCCGTACCACGCAACGGGGAGACTCACGGCGGGCACAGCCCGGCCTGCGGGCAATGGCCGTTACGTTACTCGGCCAGCGTCCGCTCCAGGGTGGGCCAGTCGGTGATCGGCGGGGTGCAGGTGGCGTGGCGGCAGACGTAGCCGGTGAGGCGGCCGTCCTCGGCCTCGCGCCCTTCGGCGATGGTACCCAGCACGCCCGGGTCTCCTTCCGGCGGAAGGACGCACACCGCCTTGCGTGGCAGGTGGAGCTGGAACAGGCGGCGACGCCAATCGTCCCGAGTCGGGTCGTCGGGATCCCCCACCAGACACACCTCCACCGCGCCGTCAACGGCGCGGTCCGCCACCGCCAGGAGCGAGGCGTAGGCCAGCGGGTTCTCGTCCGCGGCGCCGGCCAGGTGGCGCAGGGTCGCCTGAGCGGCGTCGCGCAACCGTGCCTCGTCGGTGAAGGTGGCGATGCGCAGCAGGGCCTCCACCGCCACGGCGCTACCCGCGGGGATCGACTGATCGTGGGTCGACTCCGCGCGGTGGATCAACGTCTCGTGGTCGTCGGCGGTGAAATAGAAACCGCCCTCCGGCCCGACGGCGAAGTGGTCGACGATCTGCCCGCCCAGCTCCGCCGCCCGCCGGAGATGGACCGTGCGACCGGTCGCCTCGAACAGGTCGACCAGCCCCAGGGCCAGATAGGCGTAGTCGTCGAGGTAGGCGTCGAGCTTCGCCTGACCGTCCTTGTAGGTACGGAGCAGACGGCCGTCGCGGCGCAGGGTGGTCCACAGGAACTCGGCGCTCTCCTCCGCCATGCGCCGGGCCGCCTCGTGGCCGAGGATGGCGAAAGCCCGGGCGCAGGCGGAGATTGCCATGCCGTTCCACGCGGTGATGGCCTTGGTGTCCTTGCCCGGCGGAACGCGCTGGGCGCGCACCGCGAACAGCCGCGCCCGGCAGTCAGCGAGGAGGGCGACGAGGCTCTCGATCGTATGGCCGTGTTGTTGCGCCACCTGGTCGAGGGGCTCGGCGACGTGGAGGATGTTCTTGCCCTCCCAGTTGCCGCCCGGCCGGACACCGTAGTAGGAGCAGAATGGCGCCGCGTCATCGCCGAGCACCGTCTCGATCTCCGCTTGCTGCCAGACGTAGTAGCGTCCCTCCTCGCCCTCGCTGTCCGCGTCCTCGGTGGCGTAGAAGCCACCGCCTTCCTGGTACATCTCCCGCTCCAGGTAGCGCAGGCAGTCGACCACCACGTCGGCGAAGAACCGATCACCGCTCGCCTGATACGCCTCCAGGTAGAGCTGCATGAGCAGTCCGTTGTCGTACAGCATCTTCTCGAAGTGCGGCACCAGCCACCGTTCGTCCGTGGAGTAGCGGGCAAAGCCGCCGCCCAGGTGGTCATAGATGCCGCCGTGGGCCATGTGGCGCAGGGTGTCGGTGACGGTCTCCAGGTAGCGAGACTCGCCGGTCGCGGCGAATTGGCGCAGGAAGAGGGTGAAGACGCCGGTCTGGGGAAACTTGGGGGCCGAGCCGAGGCCGCCGTGCACCCGGTCGACGTGGGGGACGATGGCATCCACCGCGCGGGTCACCGCCTCGTGGCTCAGGTCGCCGCTCGTGGTCACGCCGTCCATCTGGCCGAAGGCCGCCACGATACGCCCGCAGTTCTCGGTGACCTCGTCCTGATTCTCGCGGTAGTACTGGGCGACCGACTGGAGCACGCGGCGGAACGACGGCATGCCGTAGCGCTCGTCGTCGGGGAAGTAGGTGCCGCCGAAGAACGGCCGGCCCTCGGCATTGAGGAACATGGTCAGGGGCCAGCCGCCACCGCGCCGGCTGATCATTTGCAGGGCGGTCTGGTAGATCTGGTCCAGGTCCGGGCGCTCCTCTCGGTCGACCTTCACGTTCACGAAGTGCTCGTTCATCAACGCGGCGGTCTTCTCGTCTTCGAACGACTCGTGGGCCATCACGTGGCACCAGTGGCACGCCGAGTAGCCGATGGACAGGAGGATCGGCTTACCCTCGTCGCGGGCGCGCCGGAGTGCCTCCTCGCTCCACGGGTACCAGTCGACCGGGTTGTGCCGGTGCTGGAGTAGGTAGGGGCTGGTCTCGTGGGCGAGACGGTTGGTGTGGGAGGGCCTGCCGGTATCGGGCTCGCTCATGGCGTCACTCGCGTCTGAATTGAAGGTCGATCCCGACGCTGGCAACCCCCGCGCGACTAGTCACCCCGAAGACACCCGGAATATCACCGCGGCCGTGCGTTCGTTACCCATGATCGCGCCTTCGTCGCGAGCCCGGAAAGCCCTTGGCCGGCCATCTCCATGGTTCCCGGACAGGCCCGCCCCTACGTCTCGACCGAGGACCGGGCTGCCCGCCCGGCGAGATAATCGCCGAACGCCGCCAGCACCTCGTCCTCCGGCTGTGTCTCGAGACCGAAGTACTGCAACGTCGCCACGTTGGTCGCCCGCCCCAGGCGCGCTTCGTCCGGCAGGCCGTTGGCCTGAAAGAACAGCAGCAGGTTCTGGAGGGTACGCATGAGGTAGTTGCTCACCTCCAGGTTGTCCAGAGGAAAGACCGCCTCGTAGAACGCGACCAGCGATGATGTGAGGAGGCCCAGACCCTCGTCGTCGCCGAAGTCGTCGCTGCTGAAGCGGGTGTCCGCGTGGTAGAAGGCGCCTCCCGGCCAGCGTGGATCGCGCCGACGAACGAGCGTCAGGGTGGCCGACCACGGCTCGGGGCTACTCTCGACCAGGCCACCGAGCCAGTCGCGGAACACGGTCTGGCGCAGATGGCGGGTGGGGAACATCTCGTCCGCCTCGTACTTCATCAGCTTGCCGACCCCGCGCTCCAACCCCTGGCACACCAGCTCCGCATGGCGCGGCCCGGAGACGATCAGCATCCGCTCCAGGTAGAGGAACAGGGCGATGGATAGAAGCGGCCGCGGGACCTCGCTGCGCATCGTCCACCCGCCCTTGTCCAGCGAAAGGACGACGTCACCGAGGAGCTCACCGCTTCCCTGCGGCTCACCCTTCTTGCGCCGTAGCCAGTTGAACATCCGCCATCATTACCGCGCCATCGCGGACAACACGACCCGCGCAGCAACAGGAAGTGTCGGAGAGATCTCCTCCAAGGAAGGCAGGAAACCAGGAAACTACTCATCCCGACCACTCAGGAACGCCAGGCCAACGCAGTGCACGTGGGCTCGTAAAGGCACGAACGGGAGGAAAGCGCGTCTAGCACCCTACCAGCCATTTCACCCCCTCCCGGTCTTGTGCTTTCGTGCTCCATCGTGTGTGGCTCCGTTGGTGGCACACGAGCTACCGCCATCCGCCGTTGATAGAAATGAGGCGAGTCCCTCATTCCTGCCTGCCTTCCGGCCTTCCGGCCTTCCTTAGGGGGTCTTTCCCCTCATGTTAAGAGGACAACACGTTCCTTATTTCAGCTTCGGCAGCCGGTCCAGCGCCGCCTCGATGGCCTCCTGCGGGTACTCGTAGTCGTGGAGCTGGCCGGCGAAGTACTGGTCGTAGGCGGCCATGTCGAAGTGGCCGTGGCCCGACAGGTTGAAGAACAGCACCTTCGGCTCCCCGGTCTTCTTGCACTCCAGGGCGTCGTCGATCACCCCGCGGATCGCGTGGTTGGACTCCGGGGCCGGGATGATTCCCTCGGCACGGGCGAAGGTGACACCGGCCTCGAAGGTGGCGAGCTGATGCACCGCGCGCGCCTCGATCAACCCCTCGTGATAGAGCTGCGACACCAGGGCCGAGTCGCCGTGGTAGCGCAGGCCGCCGGCATGGATGCCGGGGGGCACGAAGTCGTGGCCCAGGGTGTACATACGTAGCAGGGGCGTGAGACCCACCGAGTCACCGAAGTCGTACGCGTAGTGGCCGCGGGTCAGGGTCGGGCAGGAGGCGGGCTCCACCGCCACCAGGCGCACCGCCTTGCCCGCCGCCTTGTCGGCAAAGAATGGAAAGGCCACGCCGCCGAAGTTGGAGCCACCGCCGCACGCGGCATAGATCGCGTCCGGGTAGTCACCGACCGTGGCGAACTGCTTCTGCGCCTCCAGGCCGATCACCGTCTGGTGGAGGAGTACGTGGTTCAGCACCGAGCCGAGGGAGTAGTTGGTGTCGTCGCGCGTCGCCGCCTCCTCCACCGCTTCTGAGATGGCGATGCCGAGGGAGCCCGGGCACTCCGGGTCCTGCGCCAGGATCTTGCGCCCGGACTCGGTCTGGTCCGTGGGCGAGGCGAGAACCTCCGCTCCCCAGGTCTCGATCATCGAGCGGCGAAACGGCTTCTGGTGATAGCTCACCTTCACCATGTAGACGCGCACCTCCAGGTCGAAGAGCTGCCCGGCCAGGGAGAGGGCCGAGCCCCATTGCCCCGCGCCGGTCTCGGTGGAGAGGCGGCGGATGCCGGCCTGGCGGTTGTAGTACGCCTGGGCCACGGCGGTATTCGGCTTGTGCGAGCCGGCGGGGCTCACTCCCTCGTATTTGTAGTAGATGCGCGCCGGTGTGCCGAGGGCGGCCTCCAGGCGATGGGCGCGGAACAGGGGCGAGGGTCTCCATAGCCCGTAGATCCGGCGCACCTCCTCGGGAATCTCGATCCAGCGCTCGCCCGACACCTCCTGCTCGATCAGGGCCATGGGGAAGATCGGCGCCAGCGCGTCCGGCCCGATCGGCTGGCCGGCCGGTCCGAGCACCGGCTCCGGCGGGTTGGGCATGTCGGCGACCACGTTGTACCAGTGGGTCGGGATCTCGGACTCGTCGAGGAGGATCTTGGTCTCGGTCATCGCGGCCTCACTTTCCGGGGACGGGTTACACTCCTTCTGATGGACGCCGACTCGGGTACCTTACGAAGGTGGTAATCTTAGCGTCCGTCACACCGTTGCCCCAAGGTACGGCGCGGACCTTCCCCAACCTTCGCATGGAGGTAATCCCATGACCGCCCAGCGCATGGTCTTCTTCACTATGGCCGTCGTCATCTTGATCGGCATCGCCCTCACCGGATTCGGCAAGGTGCACTGGTTCCTCTACCTCCCGGTGGCGGCCCTGTGCTTCGCCGGCGTCACCGGCATCTGCCCGAGCATGCGCCTCTGGCAGAAGCTCGGCTTTAAGTAGAGGGAAGCGCCATCCCACAGCAGAGACACCGAGGACATAGAGCGTCAGCTGAAATGGCGACTGCTGAGAAATCCGACCTATCCGAGTCGCCGGAAATGGGGAACACGACGGCACGACAACTTGAAGACACGAAAGGATTCGATAAGTCGTTTTTCGTGCTTTCCCCCTATCGTGCTTTTGTGTTCCAGCGCCCTGAGGGCTAGTTCGGCGTTCAGAGTTATCCGCTCTGATCCTCGCAGAGAAACACGCCAGAGAACCGAAAATCTCCGTGCGCTCTGTGTCTCCGTGGTGAAAAGCCGTCGGGGGTGTGCCGGCATGGGCATCGGCGGTCCAGGCTAGACGGTGACCACGATCTTGCCGTTCTGCTGGTTGGACAGCATGTAGCGGTGTGCGTCGGCGATCGCCTCCAGGGGGAAGGTGCGGTCGATCACCGGCTTGAAGCGGCCGGATTCCAGGCGCGCCAAGATGTACGCCTTGGCGCGCGCGAGGGAGTCTGGCTGCCGCGCGATCTCGAACAGGGTGTAGCCGCGCACCGTGAGCCCCTTGCGCAAAGCGGTGAAGAGCGGGAACGGCGTCGCCTCCGGGTAGAGGGCGCCGTACTCGAAGATCGTCGCGCCCGCCGCGCACGCCTCGGCGAGGCGCGGCAGGAAGGGGCCGGCCACCGGGTCGAAGCATAGGGTCGCGCCCTTGCCGCCGGTGATCTCCATCACGCGGCCAGCCAGGTCTTCCTCGTCGGTCACCACCACGTGGCTCGCACCGCCGTCCAGGAGGGCCTGGCGCTTGGCCGCAGTGCGGGTGGTGGCGATGGCCACGGCACCCGCATCGCGACACAGCTCGATCGCGGCGCACCCCACGCTGCTGCTCGCCGCAGTGATCACCACCGGGTCCCCGGCCTTCACCTTGCCGTACTCGACCAGGGCGCCGTAGGCGGTAATGTACTGCATCCAGATCGCGGCCCCCTCCACCGGTGACAGGTTGGCGGGGTAGACGGCCGCTGCGTAGGCGGGGACCACGGCACTCTCTCCATACACACCGTACTCGCACATCGAGAACGAGGGGATGGTGCTCACCCGGTCCCCGGCCTTAAGCCCGGCGACTCCCGGCCCCACCGCATCGATCACACCGGCTGCCTCGTAGCCGATGCGCGATGGCAGCTCCGGCGGCTCCAGGTACTGGCCGCGACGGAACATGACCTCCGCGCGGTTGAGGCCGATGGCCTCCACCTTGATCCGCACCTCGCCCTCTTTTGGCTCCTGCAACGGCAGGTCGTCGATCTGCAAGACATCGGCATCGCCGGTGTGGTGAAAGCGCACGATCCTCGCCATGGCGGCTCTCCTCTCCATCGAAGGGGTAAGGCGACGAGACAACTGCTACCCAGTTTACGCTGACTTACGCGTGTCGGCCGACCCCCTTGCCCGCGGCCTTCCCGCGTAGCGTGCGCTGTCGCTGGCAGGTGGCGTAGCGCACGGGATGGTCGGTCGAGCCGTGGTGGAGCACCTGCAGGCATGGCGGCCAGCGCGCCCGTGGCGGGCCATGGGGTGTCAGTCCGTGCCGTGGCCCTGGCGCGGCGGCGATTCTCTCTGCCGATCTTTCGGCTGTGCTGAGCGTGGCGCGGTGGCACGGTCGAGCCCCACGTCATGCCAGGACGCCGGGTCCTCGCGGGGCTCCAGGTGGGTGGAGATCGTGGTGTGAGGCAGCAGGGCGCAGACATCGGCCTCGATGCGCTCCAGGAGATCGTGGCCCTGCTGCACAGTCCAGGCACCGGGGACGAGGACATGCACCGAGACGAACCGGCGTGCCGCCGCGCGCCGGGTCCGGAAGGCGTGATAGTCGACACCTTCACGACGGTAGCGATCGAGCACCTCCTTGATCACCGCTCGCTCCTCCGCCGGCAAGGCGACGTCCATCAAGCCACGGAACGAGCGACGCACGAGCCTGATGCCCATGCGCACGATGTTCGCCGCCACCGCCAGGGCGACGGCCGGGTCCAGCCACCCCCACCCGGTGAGCCGCACGGCGCCCACTCCGACCAGTACCCCGACGGAGGTCCACACGTCGGTCATCAGATGGTGGGCGTCCGCCTCCAGGGTGATCGAATGATGGCGGCGTCCGGCGGCGAACAGCACCAGCGCCGTGCCGAGGTTGATCAGCGACGCGATCAGCGACACGCCGAGACCCAGGCCCACGTGCACCAGCGGCCGCGGATGGAGCAACCGATCCAGGGCGGTGACCGCGATGGCGAAGGCGGCCAGGAGAATCAGGCCGCCCTCCAGGCCGCTGGAGAAGTATTCCGCCTTGTCGTGGCCGAAGGCGTGGTCCTCGTCCGCCGGGCGCGCCGCCACGGTGAGCGCCGCCAGGGCCACGATCGCGGCCACCAGATTGACCAGCGACTCCAGGGCATCCGACAGCAACCCCACCGAGTCGGTGAGCCAGTAGGCGCCGGTCTTCAACGCGATGGTGACGAGCGCGGCACCGATGGAGAGCCACGCATAACGCACCAGCGACGGTCGAATCCCGGGCATCGCTACACCGCTCCGGGGCGAGATCGCGCAGGAACACCCTGCCAGCGGCGACCCTCCCGCTCGATCCCCCCCCTGCCACGAAGATGAGCCGCCACGATCACCTTCGGTCCGCGAGAAGCGAGTCCCTGCCGTCCTCGGTGAACCACACAACACATCGCGCGTCCTGTGTGACGCGCGGCGACACCGTACCGTTACGATATCGCGCCAAAGCGCTGGTACTAGGATATCTCTGACGGCCTTGTGACAACGTCGTGTCGTCTCCGTGACATAGATCGGCTAGGGTCCGGGCACCAATCCGTATGTTCACACGTAGCCCGCCCCGTCCAACGCGGCCCCAGGCAATGACCACCCCGCGCGAGCAGCACACCATCCTCGTCGTCGATGACGAGCCGGACCTGGTGGATGTGGTGCGCTACAACCTGGAGCAGCATCACTTCCGCGTAGTCACCGCGGGGAACGGCAAGGCCGGCCTCGACCTGGCACGCCGCGAGCATCCGGATCTGATCATCCTGGACGTCATGCTACCGGACGCCTTCGGCACCGACGTCTGTCGCACCCTGCGTGCCGAGAACGCGACTCGCGACATACCGATCCTGATGCTCTCCGCCCGCGGCGATGAGGTCGACCGAGTGGTCGGGCTGGAGCTGGGGGCCGACGACTACGTCACCAAGCCATTCAGCCCCCGGGAGCTGGTGCTGCGGGTGAATGCCATTCTGCGCCGGGCGGTGGTGATCGAAGGCCAACCCAGCCAACCCCTGCGTGCCGGGAGCATATTCCTCGATCCGGAGACCCACGAGGTGCGGATCAACGGCGCGCCGGTGGAGTTTACCGCGACCGAGTTTCGCCTGCTAGAGACCTTCCTGCGTCAGCCCGGACGCGTCTTCTCCCGCGACGTCCTCCTCGACCGGGTCTGGGGGATCACCGCCGATGTCTACACGCGCACCGTGGACACCCACATCAACCGACTGCGCGATCGCCTGGGCGACGAGGCATCGCGCATCGAGACCGTACGCGGGGTGGGATACCGGCTGCGCGGAGAGTGATCCACCGTGGTCGCGGTGAATCGCCCCTGCCGGCGTCCCATTTCGTTCCGATCGAGGACGTCCGTGACCGCGCGCGCGACGGCTCGACGGGCGTCCCGACCACTTCTCCCGGGCGGCCGGGTAGCCTGGACCGCGAGCGGCCCTCTCCCGTCACTACCGCTGGCCAGCATTTTGCGTTAGGAAGGGTCCGTGGAGCTGTACCCCCGCCTGGTCGCCGCGGTCCTTCTTCCGGTCGCTGCAGCAGCCCTCGCCTTCGCCCTCTATGTCGGCACACGGCCGCCCGATGCCACCGCACAACAGGCCGTGGGGCCGGGAATCGCTTGGGCGGTGGTGTGTGGGGGAGCTCTGGCCATGGTGGTCGCAACCACGATCCAGCGGCGCCAACGCCAGCGGATTGAAGACCTCACCCGGCGTGTCGAATCCCTGCGCCACGGCACACCGGAGAAGGAGAGCGAGCTACGCGGCACCCTGGGTTCCCTGGACGTCGCCATCCACCGCCTCCACGACGATGCGGAAACGCGGCGCGACGCTCTCGAGATGGAACGTGAGCGCATGGCACGGATCCTCGACCGCATGGCCGAGGGAGTGCTGCTCGTGGATGACAATGGCCGGGTGGCATTCGCCAACCCAGCCTGCCGGCAGCTCTTCGGACGACCGGACAAGGCCGGTGGCCCTTCGGTCGGCGAGGTGACCGGCAGCCATCGCACGCAGGTCGCGGTGTCCCGCGCGGCGACTACCGGTGAGGTCCAGCACGATCAGCTCACTCTCCCGGGCCCTCCGCGTCGCGCCCTGCAGATCACCGCCGTCCCCGTGCCGAGCGGAACGGGTACCGGTGTGGTGATGGTGTTCAACGATGTCACGGAGCTGCAACGGGCGATCGAGGTGCGACGCGACTTCGTGGCCAACGCCTCCCACGAGTTGAAGACCCCGGTAAGCGCGATCAAGGGGGCGGCCGAGACCCTACAAGACGGCGCGTTGAAAGACTCCGAGGCGGCACGGCGTTTCGTCGACAACATCCGGCGCAACGCCGAACGGCTCGCCCACCTCACCGAGGACCTCCTCTCCATCTCGCGGCTCGAAGCCCACGACGTTCCCCTCGAACGGGAGCCCGTCGACCTCGCCGCCGTCATCCACGACCTGTGCACCAGCCTGCGGCACGCATTCCGCTCGGCGAACCTCGAGCTACGCTGCAACGGCACGGAAGGGCTCCCCACATGGCACGGGAACCGCCGTGCCCTGGAGCAGGTGCTGACCAACCTGATGGACAATGCCGTCGCCTACACTCCCGCGGGCGGCGAGGTGGACGTGGGAGTGACCGCCACGGCTAACGGTTTCGCCATCCAGGTCCGAGATACTGGCATCGGGATCGAGGCCCGCCACTTGCCGCGGCTGTTCGAGCGCTTCTACCGCGTCGATCCGGCGCGTTCGAGGGCAGCCGGCGGCACCGGGCTTGGCCTTTCCCTGGTCAAACATCTCACCGAGTCCCTCGGGGGTAAGATCGATGTGGAAAGCATCCCTGGCAAAGGATCGACCTTCACCGTACAGTTCCCCGGAGCGTTCGATGAGTGAGCACATCCACCACCGCTACGATGCGGAGCTTCGGCAGCTGACGGATCAGGTCCTCGCCATGGGCGATGCCACCCGGACGATGATCCATGGGGCGGTGGAGGCGCTGCGCAACGTCGACTCGGCCGCCGCCCAGGCGGTGGTCGAGCGTGACCACGAGGTAGACGCGCTCGACACGGGGATCGACGAGCAATGCGTCGACCTGATCGCGCGCCGCCAGCCGATGGGCAGCGACCTACGGTATCTCATCGCGGTGATCGAGATGGTCACCGACCTGGAGCGGATCGGGGACGAAGCGAAGAACATCGCGCAGCGAGTGTTGATTCTCAATCAGCTGCCACGGCTCAAACCGTACATCGACCTGCCGTCGATGGCCGCCACCGTCGAGACCATGCTCCACGACGCCCTGGACTGCCTGGTCCGCCGCGACAGCCAGGGCGCCCTGGCGGTGATCCGCCGCGACGATGCGATCGACGACCTGCACGACCAGGTACAGCGGGAGCTCCTCACCTACATGATGGAGGACCCCCACACCATCTCCCGGGCCCTGCACCTGATCTTCATCTCGACGCATCTGGAACGCATCGCCGACCACGCCACCAACATCGCGGAGATGACCTACTTCCTCGTGGAGGGGAAGAACATCCGCCACACGGGTGGCCTGCGGAAAGGCACACCCGCCGAGCCGTAGCCGGCTCGCGCCGCCTGCACCAGGGCGTCGGGGGGAGGGTCTGCCGTATCCCGATACGGCGCCCCCGGTCATCGATAGGGTCCGGTCTTCCTCGCGCGGCCTGTCGGGACGGGATGCTCCACCGACCACAGCCGCGCGGGGTAGAATGGTCCCACCCAAACAAAAAGGGCCATCCCGTCACCGGGCTGGCCCTCATTGCGGCACGACTGAAGTCAGGCTTCAGGCGCCGAGCTTGACGACGTTCTCTGCGGCAGGTCCCTTCTGGCCCTGGACCATGTCGAACTCGACGGCCTCCCCCTCCGTCAAGGACCGGAAGCCCGTCCCCTGGATAGCCGAGTGATGGACAAAGCAGTCCTTCTCCCCACCGTCCGGCGTGATGAAGCCGAATCCCTTGGCATCGTTGAACCACTTCACCTTCCCTGTAATACGCATGAAGACTCCTTCCCTGGTGGTGCGGGAAACTGCCTCGTCAGCGCCCCACCACCCACCGTGTTGCTGCGCGGCATCGTCACCCCCGCGCGGGGCACCCGCACCGACCGCCGGCTCACCATGGCCCACGTCTCCGTTTGGGTCACTATCTCCCTACTCGCCGCACGACCCCAAACCATCCGCCGCCCGTCAAGTATCGCGGGCACGTTAGGGGGGGCTGTCACACCTGTCAACGATGATCGCCCCCCACCGGTCCATCGCAGGCCCGCGTGACATGATTGTGACACGGATGCAACAGTCGCGAGATGCGGCGCGTCCATCCTCCGCGCACCTAACCTGCATGGCTCACCATGACTCTGCTGCACCCGCGCAACTGTCCGCATCTCCTGGCCGTGTCCTCGTCCGAGTCCTCGACAGGCCGCAAGCCTGCCTGCCGACTCGGACTTCCGGGCCAGCCAGGATCTACGACCATTTGCGCGGGCTCGCGACGATTCCTGGTGAGCAATGCGGGCTGACCCCTCTGGAGGATAACGATGAAACTGTGCAAGCTCGTCGCGGTCACCACCCTCGCGGTCGCATTGTCGGTCCCCGCCATCGCGGCCACCGGGATCGACCCGAATCTCCCCGGCTACGACCCGGTGCAGGGCGTCTCCGGGAACCTGAAGAGCATCGGGTCCGACACCATGAACAACCTCATGGCCCTCTGGGGGGAAGACTTCACCCGCCTGTACCCGAACGTGAAGCTGGAGGTCGAAGGCAAGGGCTCGTCCACGGCGCCACCGGCGCTCACCGCCGCGACCGCCAACTTCGGCCCCATGTCGCGCATGATGAAGGCCCAGGAGGTCGACGCCTTCGAGGCGCGCTTCGGCTATCCGCCGACACCGGTACGCACCGCGATGGACACCATCGGGGTCTTCGTGCACAAGGACAATCCCATCCAGGGTCTCTCCCTGCAACAGATCGACGCGATCTTCTCCAAGACACGGCGCGGCGGCCACACCAACGACATCCCCACGTGGGGCGACGTCGGGCTCACCGGCGAGTGGGCAGACAAGCCGATCTCGCTGTACGGCCGTAACTCGGCATCCGGCACCTACGGCTACTTCAAGGAGCACGCCCTGTTCAAAGGAGACTACAAGGACTCGGTGAAGGAGCAGCCCGGCTCGTCGTCGGTCATCCAGGCGGTCGCCTCGGATCGCTACGGCATCGGCTATTCCGGGATCGGCTACAAGACCGCCGACGTGCGCGCCGTGCCCCTGGCCTCCAAGGACGGCGCGCCGTTCGTCGAGGCGACCATGGACAATGCCTACAGCGGCGAGTACCCGCTGGCACGCTTCCTCTACCTCTACGTGAACAAGGCCCCGGGTGCCGACCTCGATCCGTTGCGCGCCGAGTTCCTGCGCTTCGTCCTCTCGCGCCCGGGGCAAGAGAGCGTGGTCAAGGACGGATACATCCCGTTGCCCGCCGCGATCGTCCAGCACGAGCGGGAGTTGGTCGGCCTCAAGTAGTCCATCATCGAGCACGACGGCAGCGAGATTCCTCCCTTCCCCCACGGGACCGGGGGAAAGGGGGGAATCGTCGTCTTTGGGCGGCGGTGTGCAGGCCTCGCCCGCGCACCGCCGGCGTAGTCGAGAGTGGCCCGACGAATGGCTATTGCCCTGGCCAGCCGCGGGTGGCCGTGTGCTGTAGGATGGCGGCACTGCGACCATGACTTCCACCACGAACCCACCACATCGCCGGCGCACGACGCGGCGGCACGTCCTGGTCGTCGACCGCATCGCACGCCGCGCAATCACCGCCGGTGGGCTGATGGTGATCGTGGCGGTGCTCGGCATCCTGATCTATCTGATCGTGGTGGTCGCCCCTCTGTTTCGCGCGCCGCGCACGGCGTCGCCCACCACCGCGCCCCTCGGCGGCGGTGAGGCCGAGCAGCTCCTCGCCACAAGCGTCGATCCGTTTCAGGAGCTGGCGCTCGCCCTGTTCGCCGACGGCACCCTGTCGATCTTCACCCTCGCGGACGGCGGCCTCCTGGCGACCAGCAGCGTCGTCCTTCCGGCCGACGTGCGCGCCTTCCAGTACCACCCTGCGGAGGACACCGCAGTCTTTGGCCTGGCAGACGGCCGAGTCGCCACTGCCCACCTCGGGTTCGCAGTCAAGCTGCTACCGGCGGAGACTCCGCCCGCGGGACTGGCACCCCTCGCCCCGGGCGAGAGCCGCCCGTGGCAAGAGGGGGTGGTCACCCGTCTCCCGGAGGGGCAGTACCGCATCACTACCGCGGTGGCCACGGTGGATGATCTCCTTGCAGTCGACCCCGCCGGGCGGCCGATCACCCTCGTCGACCTGCGACGTACAGCGGATTCCATCACCCTGGTCTCCCTGACCGACGATGGCCGGCTCCGCCTGAGTAACGTCACCCGCCGGGAAAACTTCCTCACCGGCGAGTTCCGTACAGAGATCACCGACTCCGACCTGCCGTTTATGCCGCGGGCCACGCCGCCGCGGTTCCTGCTGGTCACCGGCGCGGCCGACCAGTGCTACGTGGGATGGCCCGACGGCAACGTGCAACGCTTCGGCCTGCGGAATGTCGACGCAGGCGGCCCAATGGAGGAGGTCGACCTCCTGCCCGATCCGGAAGTCACCCTCACCGGCCTCACCTTCCTGCTCGGCGAGCAGTCCCTGGTGGCAACCGACGACCAAGGCGGGGTCAACGTGTGGTTCAAGGTGCAGCCGGCGGACCGGGCCGCGGCCCGCGGTGAAGACGGACACGAGCTGGTGCTCGCCCACCGCCTGGCGCCGCAGTCGGCGGCCATCACCGCCACGGCCATCTCCAGCCGCGACAAGGGCCTGGTCACCGGCGCTGCGGACGGCAGCGTGTGGCTACGATACGCCACCTCGGAGCGTCTCCTCGCCCGCCTGCAGGGCGACGGTCCGGTCCAGGCCCTGGCCATCGCACCCAAGGGCGACGGCATCCTCGCCACCAGCCGCGACGGCCGCGTGCGCCACTGGCGCATCGACAACCCGCACCCGCAGGTCACCCTTAAGGCGCTGTTCATGCCGGTCTGGTACGAAGGATATCCGGGGCCGGCCCACGTGTGGCAGTCGAGCTCCGGCAGCGACGACTTCGAGCCCAAGCTCGGCCTGGTACCGCTGATCTTCGGCACCATCAAGGCGACCCTGTTCGCCATGGGCATGGCCGTGCCGGTGGCGCTGCTCGCCGCGATCTACACCGCCGAGTTCCTGCACCCCACCACCCGTGCAGTGGTGAAGCCGGTGATCGAGATGATGGCCTCCCTGCCGAGTGTCGTGCTTGGCTTCATCGCCGCGCTGGTCATGGCGCCGGTGGTGGAAAACTGGGTGGTCTCCTGCCTGTTGATCTTCGCGGTCGTGCCCCTCGTGGCGCTAGCGTGCGGCTACCTCTGGCAGGCCCTGCCGCGCGCCATCCAAGTGCGGCTATCCAGCAATGGCCGGCTAGCCTTGGTGACCGTCGCCATCCTGGCGAGCTGCTGGCTGGTTCCGAAGATCGGCCCGGAGGTGGAACGCCTGGTGTTCGGCGGGGACTTCCGCGCCTGGCTGGAACAACGCACGGGCAGCGGCACCCCGCTCTGGCTGGTCATCCTCTGGCCGCTGGTGGCCCTGGCCGCCCTGCCGGCCAAACGCGGCGGGACCCGCGCCCTGGCCGGCCGGCTGGGTAACCGTGGCGGGCTGGTGGAGCTGATCGCGGCCATCGTGTACATCGCCGGTACGCTGGTGACGGCCACCGTGGCCTCCATGGCGCTCACCGCCATCGGGTGGGACCCGCGTGGTCCCCTGGTCGGCACCTACGTCCAGCGCAATACCTTCATCGTCGGCTTCGTCATGGGGTTCGCGGTCATCCCGATCATCTACACCATCGCCGAGGAGGCCCTCTCCGCGGTACCGGCCCACCTGCGCTCCGCCTCCCTGGCATGCGGCGCCACGCCGTGGCAGACGGCGGTGCGGGTGGTGCTGCCCACCGCTGCGTCGGGGATCCTCGGCGCCGCCATGGTCGGCCTCGGCCGGGCGGTGGGCGAGACCATGATCGTGGTGATGGCGGCGGGCAACACGCCACTCCTGGACATCAACCCGTTCAACGGCCTGCGCGCCCTGTCCGCGAACATCGCCGTCGAGCTTCCCGAGGCGGTGCGGGACTCGACCCTGTACCGGATGTTGTTTCTGGCCGCCTTGATCCTGTTCGCCATGACCTTCGTGATCAACACCGTGGCCGAGGTGGTACGCCTGCGCTTCCGGCGCCGGGCCTTTCAACTGTGACCACCATGGCCTCCGAATCCCTTTCCACGGAGACTCGCGGGGCGGGGTTATCCTCGCTGCACGCGGCGGCCTCCCCCGACGGGGACCGCGCGCCGAACGAAGGCGGCCGCTCCCACCGGCCCGGAACGCCGGCGAACCGCGGTGGCCCGCCCGCGACGCCGGACTCGGCCGGTGCCGCTTCGCGCCTGGTACGCCGCCGCCGGCTCTACTCGGCCCACGGCGAGCCCCTCCTGTGGTTGATCGGCGGCGCCCTGGGGGTGGCCGTGCTGATGATCGCCGGCCTGTTGCTGCTGGTGGTACTCCAGGGCGCCCATACCTTCTGGCCGCGGCCCATCGTGGAGGTCACCACCACGGATGGCCACCGCTACCTCGGCGCCGCAACGCGCACCGAGGTCTATCCCGCCACGGCCAAGACCCTCGCGGCGCTACCGGCCGAGGCGCGCGAGACGATCGTCGCCGCCGGTGGCCTTGCCCACCGTCGCCTGATTCACACCGGCAACTTCGACCTCACGGGTACGGACTTCGTGTGGGTGGCGGATCACGAGGTCGCCGACGAGCGGCGGCCGGGGGACGCGCTGCTGGTCGAACGCATGGAGTGGGGACCGTTCGTCGGCTATCTCACCTCGGTGCGCGTGGATGGCGAGCCGGAGGTCACCGGCCCCGCGGCGTGGCAGCGGTTCCAAGAGCTTCACCCGGTACGACGCGCCGCGGCACGCAGGATTCAGCGCCTCACGGAACACGACCTCGGCGACGTGAACCTGGCCCTGGAGAAGGTGCGCCTCGATCTGCGCGCCGTCTCGCTGCGCCGGGGCGAGGACTCACCCGCCTACCAGGAAGCGGCGGCGCGGGTCGCCGCTCAGGAGCAGTCGCTGCACGCGCGCTACGAGGAGATCCGGGCAGAGATCAACCGTCTGGAGGAGGAGGGGCGCCGCTACGCCGTGCGTCTCACTGCCGTCGACGGCCGCAGCAAGGAGATCCCCATCGATCAGGTGGTACGCGCGGTGGCCCCGAACCGCATGGATCTCACCGCCAAGCTCAAGGTCTATTTCAGTCGCTGGTGGGAGTTCCTGTCAGCCGACCCGCGCGAGGCGAACACCGAGGGCGGCGTATTCCCGGCGATCTTCGGTACAGCCGCCATGACCCTCCTGATGTCCTTCGTGGTCGGCCCGTTCGGAGTGGTGGCGGCGGTCTATCTGCGCGAGTACGCGCGCCAGGGGTTGATCATCTCCCTGGTGCGCATCGCGGTGAACAACCTCGCGGGCGTGCCATCGATCGTGTTCGGGGTCTTCGGCCTCGGCTTCTTCTGCTACCTGATCGGCGGCACCATCGACCAGCTATTCTTCGCCGCCCGGCTGCCCAGCCCCACCTTCGGCACCGGTGGGATCCTGTGGGCCTCCCTGACCCTCGCCCTGCTCACCCTGCCGGTGGTGATCGTCGCTACCGAAGAGGCGCTGGCGGCGGTGCCGTCGTCGGTGCGCGAGGGGTCACTGGCGTGCGGTGCCTCGCAGTGGCAGACCCTGCGGCGCATCGTCCTGCCACGCGCCATGCCCGGGATCCTCACCGGCCTGATCCTCGCCATGGCGCGTGGCGCCGGCGAGGTGGCGCCGCTCATGCTCACCGGCGTAGTCAAGCTGGCACCGGAGCTGCCATTCGATCACAACTTTCCCTACCTGCACCTGGAGCGATCCTTCATGCACCTGGGCTTCCACATCTACGACGTGGGCTTCCAGTCACGGAACGCAGAGGCGGGCAAGCCGATGGTCTTCACCACCACCCTGCTGCTGATCCTGCTGATTTTGGTGCTCAATGTAGTCGCCCTGTGGGCCCGCCGCCGCCTCGGCCGGCGCTTCAAGGAGGCGACGTTCTGAAGAAGCTATCAGCGATCAGCTCTCAGCGGTCAGCTTGATAGGACAGCTCCGCTGCCATATCTCTGTGAGCCCTTGCTGTATTGCCAAACGAAACGATCGCCCCATCCTCTCAAGCTGAAAGCTGGTCGCTGACAGCTGAAAGCTCATCAATGACCACAACTGCCACCACCGAAACCGTCTACCACCCGGAGGTCTACGACGGGGAGGCCCTGGTCGACATCGACCGGTTCAACCTCTGGTACGGAGACAAGCAGGCGCTGTTCGACGTCTCCATGCCGATCCCCAAGGGCAAGGTCACCGCCCTGATCGGCCCCTCCGGCTGCGGCAAGTCGACCCTGCTGCGCTCCATCAATCGCATCAACGACCTGGTGGAGGGGCTACGCACGGACGGCGACATCCGCCTCGCCGGCTCGTCGATATTCGACCCGCAGGTGGAGGTGATCTCCCTGCGCAAGCGCACCGGCATGGTCTTCCAGCGCCCCAACCCGTTTCCCATGTCGATCTACGAGAACATCGTCTACCCCCTGCGCATCGACGGCGAGGACCGCCGCACGGTGCTCGACGAGACAGTGGAGCGCTGCCTGCAAGGAGCGGCCCTCTGGAACGAGGTGAAGGAGCGCCTCAACGAGTCGGCCCTGTCCCTCTCCGGCGGACAGCAGCAGCGCCTGTGTATCGCCCGCGCCGTCGCAGCGGACCCCGAGGTGGTGCTGATGGACGAGCCGTGCTCGGCCCTCGATCCCCTGGCCACCGGCAAGATCGAGGAGCTGATCGACAACCTGCGCGGCAACTACACGGTGCTGATCGTCACCCACAACATGCAGCAGGCGTCGCGGGTCTCCGATTACACCGCCTTCATGTACCTGGGGCAGCTCATCGAGTACGGGCCGACCGACCGGCTGTTCCGCACCCCGCGCTGTGCGCAGACCGACGACTACATCACCGGTCGGTTCGGCTGAGGATCCGCGCCGCGTAGAGCGGCGGGGAGCGCGAAGCGGCCCGTGGTAATCCCAGCAGGGAATGCTCGTCCGAAAGAGCCGCCGTCTGCCACGACGGCGCCTGAAGCTGGATCACCGCCTCCGAGCCCCGAGGCCGCCGCCGGCCGATCACTGTCGACAGCGGGGCCGCCCTTTGAGCGATCACCGCCAATACCAGTGGACGGCCCGCTCCGTGACACCGCCGCCGTGACGACACTTGGATGTCACAGAGTCGTGTCGCGCGAGGAGGGCGCGTTGCGATCCCCGATCGAGCCCGCTCGTGACCGCAACACTGCTGTAACACAGGGCATCTGGCGCGCGGCATCGTTCACGGTGGCGCCCCCGACCCGCCAATTGCCCGTCGCGACGCGCTTTGTCCGGTCGCGCCACACGAATTGTCACGCGGCTGCCACTTGTTTGTGACAGACGCCCCGCATGCTCCGCGGCGTCCAACACTGCTTCGTCATCCACAAGAAAGGGAGACCTCGTGATCCGCACAACTTCACAATTTGTTCACAGGCACGCTGTCGCTTCGCTGCTCACCACATCGCTGGCCTGCGCGGGCGCAGCCCACGCCTCGGACAAGAAGGGCGATCCGCTGGCCGACCTTCTGGTCGACAAGGGGGTGGTCTCGGCGGACGAGGTGGCGCAGCTCCCGGACCGCTCGGCCCTACCCAAGGGGCTGACGGGCATGACCTTCGAGGCCCTGGCCTACATCGACTACTCGACCGGTTCCAGCGGCGAGCCCGGGGACGGCTCGGACAGCTTCAACCGTTTCACCCTCGGCCGCGGCTACCTCACGGCGAAGAAGGAGATCCTGCCGTGGATGCGGGCACGCACCACCCTCGACGTCCACCAGGACGACGACGAGGACTGGAAGGTCCGCCTCAAGTATCTCTACGCCGAGCTGCGGCCGGACGACGTCGGCCCCCTGACCCAGATGAAATCGGAGATCGGCCTCGGCCACATGCCGTGGCTCGACTTCGAGGAGCACATCAATCCGTACCGCTGCCAGGGCACCATGGCGATCGAGCGCTCCGGCATCTTCAACTCCGCCGACCTCGGGGTGAGCCTGCGCGGCAACATCGGCGGCAAGCTGGAGGACGCCAAGGAGCGCACCGGTAACCACCACTACGACGGCCAGTACGGCTCCTGGCACGTGGGCGTCTACAACGGCGGCGGCTACCACGCGGCGGAGAAGAACGAGGACAAGGTGTTCGAGGGCCGCCTCACCGTCCGGCCCCTGCCCGACATGGCGCCGGGCCTGCAGGTCAGCTACCTGGGGATCACCGGCGACGGCAACACCGACCCCGGTCCCGACTACACGGTCAACCTCGGCATGGTGAGCTACGAGCACCCGTGGTTCATTCTCACCGGCCAGTACTTCCAGACCAGCGGCAACGCCAAGGGCACCACCTTCGTCGATGGCAGTGGTGACTCCCTCGACACCGAGGGCTACTCGTTCTTCGGTAACGTGAAGCTCCCGGTGGCCGACGGCCGCCTCGCCGCCTTCGCGCGGTGGGACCACTTCGACGCCGACGCCGACGAGGAGATCGCAGAGGACGCCGATCACGACCTGATGCTTGCCGGCCTCGCCTTCGACCTCCACCACG
>JASFUG010000012.1:0-22552 GCA_050050395.1 Nitrospirota bacterium | reverse complement strand
CCGCCGCCCTCCCCCCAGCCCCCTCCCGGTGGGAGGGGGAGCGGGTGGCGGTCCACCGCTTCTCCACTGGCCAGCCACTGATGCCTGACCGCTCCGCCAAGTTCCTAGAGGTGATCGCCCAGCGGGTGGTGATCTGCGACGGCGCGATGGGGACCCAGCTCTACGATCACGGGCTGTTCCTCAACCAGTGTTTCGACGCCGCCAACCTTACTCACCGCAAGCTGGTGAAGGAGATCCACCAGGCGTATGCGGAGGCCGGGGCGGAGGTGCTCGAGACCAACACCTTCGCCGCCAGCCGCGTCAAGCTAACCCCGCACGGTTTTCACGAGCAGACCGCCGAGATCAACGAGGCCGGGGCGATCATCGCCCGGGAAGTCGCCGGCGATCGACTATTCGTCGGCGGCGCCGTGGGTCCGCTCGGAGTGCGTCTCGCGCCCCTGGGACGCATCAGCCAGGAGGAGGCGCGGGAGCTGTTCGAGGAGCAGATGCGTGGCCTAGTGGTGGGTGGCGTTGACCTGTTCGTCTTGGAGTCCTTCGGTGACCTGCACGAGATCCAGGCGGCCATGGAGGCGGCGCGCATGGTCGCACCCGACCTGCCAATCGTCGCCCAGATGTCCCTGGACGAGAACGGCTTCTCCAGCCACCGGGTGACACCCGAGCAATTCGTCCCGCGACTGGAGGCGTGGGGTGCGGACGTCATCGGGGTGAACTGCTCGGTGGGGCCGGCGCCGATGCTTGCCAGCGTGGAGCGCATCGCCAAGATCACCCACAAGCCGATCTCCGCCCAGCCCAACGCCGGCATGCCACGCAGCGTCGACGACCGCCTGATCTACATGTCCTCGCCGGAGTATGTGGCGGAGTACGCGCGCAACTTCGTACGCGAAGGGGTGAAGCTGGTGGGTGGCTGTTGCGGTACCACCCCGGCGCATATCAAGGCGATCGCCTCCGGCGTTCGTTCCCTGCTCCCCGGGCGACGCACCCTTTCCGTCCCATCGGTGAAGGGGGCGGCACCCGCGGAGGTCGTGCCCCTGGCGCAGCGCTCGCGGTTCGCAGCGAAGCTGGCGGCCGGCCGGTTCACGACCAGCGTCGAGATCACGCCACCGCGTGGGTCCGATGCGGGGGACGTGCTGGCCGCGTGTCGCCAGCTCCAGGAGGCGGGCATCGATATCGTCAACATCCCGGATGGTCCGCGCGCCTCGGCACGCATGGGGGCGCAACACCTGGCGATCCTCATCGAGCGCGAGCTCGACCTGGAGACGTGCCTGCACTACACGTGTCGCGACCGCAACCTGCTGGCGATGCAGTCGGACCTCCTGGGGCTTGGCGCGCTCGGCATCCGCAACCTGCTGATCGTCACCGGGGATCCGCCGAAGATGGGCGACTACCCGGATGCCACGGCGGTATTCGACATCGATGCGGTCGGACTTACCCACCTGGCGGCGGCAACCAACCGCGGCCTCGACATGGGCGGCAACCCGATCGGCAAACCCACGGCGTTCTGCATCGGGGTGGGGGCGAATCCCGGCGCCGTCAACCTCGCCGCCGAGCTCGCCCACTTTCGCGACAAGGTGGAGGCGGGCGCGGATTTCGCCATCACCCAGCCGGTCTTTGACCCGGCGGTGCTGCTTGATTTCATCGAACGGATTGTCGCGTTCCACATCCCGATCATGGCCGGCATCTGGCCCCTCGTGTCGTATCGCAATGCCGAGTTCATGGCCAACGAGGTGCCCGGCGTGGTGGTGCCCGAGCACGTGCTGGAGCGCATGCGGGCGGCCAGCGACCGGTCCAAGGAGGCAGCCCGGGACGAGGGGCTCGCCATCGCTCGGGAGACCCTGGAGGCGGTCAAGTACGCCGTCCAGGGAGTACAGGTCTCGGCACCCTTCGGGCGGGTCGAGCTGGCGCTACCAGTGATCGACGCCGCGGCCGACCGGTTGGTCTAGCACGCGGGGGTCGGTTCACCGGGTTTGCGGCGTGGTGCGCCGGTCTCGTCAGAAGTACTCCAGGATGCGGGAGGGATCCGGCTCGACGGCGCCGGCACGGGCGCCGCGGATGGTGAAGTCGAGGAGCACGTCGAGGTCGAGGCGGGCATCGGACAGGGCATCCAACATGTCCGCCACCAGGGTGCTGTCCCCGGTCGCCTCGCGGGCACCGACGAATCCCGCGGGGGTGAAGTAGAGCTCCACAGGGCCGCCGAGCTCCTCCACCAGGTCGTCGATCACCAACGGGGCCCCGTCCGCCGGAAGCGCGGCAGAGGTCTCTTTGATCTCGCCGTCCTCGGTCTCGATCTCGATGTATGCCTGGCCGGCATCCATCACGACGATCGCCTCACGGTCGAGCTGCCGGCAGACGACGGTCGTCTGGTTGCCATCGTGGTCGGCATGCCACTCGTCGCAATGGGGGTCGAGGAGCTCCGCCGCCGACTCCACCGTCGCGATGCGGTCGACCGCCGCCGCACAGCTCGTGGAGAAGAAGCAGCGCAGCACCGCGGCGTCCGCGAGCCGGTCAAAGGGCGAGCCCACCGCCTCAAGCCGGAGGGTCGACTCGAGGGTCACCGAGTAAGTACCGGCGATGGCCCCAGGCTCCGTGACCTCCCGATCGAGGATCTCCTGTGCATCGCTGTGCTGGCGTGCGCCGCCGTCGTCACTGGCCGGCTCGATCCCGCAGCCGGTGACCGACAACGTGACCAGGAGGATAAAGGTGGGGGGCCTCATCGTGCGAATACCAGCCGGGCGGAGAGGGTAGGCCGCTCGGCCCAGTCGAGCTCCGCGGTGATGGCAACCAGCGGCAGGTAGAGGCGAAACCCGGCGAAGGCATGGCCCGTCGCGAACTCCTCGCGTTCTGTAACCAAGACCTCGGCCTGTTCCGCGCGCACGCGAGCCTGACTCGATACCCACATCACGCCAATTCCGACGTACGGCTCAACGGTGCTCCACGAATAGCCCGCTGCAAGGTCCAGACCGATGGTTGTGAAGTCGAGCTCTTCCACGCCTTGCAGGTCGGTAAGGCTGAGACGGATCGACGTGGCAGGAACACCGTGGTCGTGCTCGATCGCCGTCCATTTCCCTGCAATACCCCACAGGAAGATGTCACGGGAAGGTAGATAGGAAAGCATCATCTCGCCATCGACGCGACCGGGCAGTCCCTTGAGCACACGGAGCTTGGGTATGATTAGATGATCTGGCGGAGCATCCGTCACCAGGCGCCAGTAATCCGCCTGTTCGTCGATGTCGGTGGCCGCCACCTCGATCCCGGCCTCGAACCCGTGCGGCCCGAGGGATGCAGGCGGCGCCGTCTGCTTGAATTGCAGAGCGGCCGCCAGGTCGCGGGTGAGATCGCGATACTCGGCGGCGAACAGGTTGCGCACCGTGAGGGTCCCTGCTTTGCCGACGGACGGCAACAGCAACACGAGACAGAGCACGAGGCCGCGGAGCATGGCGATGTGGCGGGGCATCCATCTCCCCAGGGTCCCACCGCATTTGTCGACCAGTATCGACCGAAGCACTACTCGTCAGCCATAGAGTACCGCCTCCGCGGCCTCACCCAGCACCGCGTCGTGCTGGTGGTCGAGGGCGAAGATCCGGCAGTGGAGAATCTTGGCGGGGATGTAGTCGAAGTGGTCACGGAGGGCGGCGGTGGAGACCTCGTCGGTTGACGGATCGAAGACGTAGATCTGCTTGTGGCCCATGTTGAGGGGGTTGAGGGGACGGGTGTCCTTGGAGGCGAGGTCGACACGGAACTCGAGCGAGTGCAATCCCACGGGCAGGCGCTCACGGATCCCCTCCTCCAGGTGTCCCGGGTCGATGCGTGGAGTCTGGTCGGCCACGTCACGCGTCGAAACCACCGTGTCGTAGGCCATCTTCCACTTCACGTCGCGACCGAGGATACGCTGCCATTCGCGGCCGAGCTCGGCGCGCACTCCTCCCACGTCCGCCTCCCAGCGCCGCACCTCCTCCAGCAGCGCCCACTCGGTCACCCGCAGATAGGAGGCGAGATCCTCTGCCGGATCGGCGTCCCAGATCTCCGCCATCGTCTGAGGGAAGATCTCCCGCAGGTGCAGGTCGATGGCACGGGTGGTGCGGTGGAAATAGACGTTGGAGTAAAGGTAGAGACGGGCGGTGAGAAACATATTGAGAGCCGACAGGCCCGCCCGATGCAAGGTCACACCGTGCTTGGAAAAGAAGGTGTAGTGGATCAGGCGGTCGATATCGACCGGCCCGATGGCGACGCCGCACATGTAGGAGTCGCGCAACACGTAGTCCATGTTGTCCGCGGTGAAGATGCCGGAGAACAGCGGGCGCAAGGCCGCCACCCAGGACGGCACCGTGGGATCGTCCACCTCGGATTCGGGGCCCTTGCTGATCAGGTAGGCGATGTGGTGCGGGTCGATCGCCTCGCCGGGTGCGAACCGACCATGTGGGCTGCGCCGTATGGCACTCAGCATCTCGCCCAGGGCCTCGTTGATGATTCGGCCGCCGACTCGCTCATGACTGAGGCCGAAACGCGCCAGGTGATTCTCGTCAAAGAAGTGGCCGAACGGGCCATGGCCGAGGTCGTGAAGCAACCCGGTCATGCGCAGCAGCTCCTCGATCAAACACCGGGAGGGCACATCCGGATGATGCTCACGGAGCGTCGCATAGAGGTGCCTGGCGAGGCGGCCGGCGATGTGCATCGCGCCGAGGGAGTGCTGGAAGCGGGAGTGCTCCGCGCCGGGAAAGATCCAGCGTGCGCTCTGGAGCTGATAGATGTAGCGCAGCCGCTGTACCCACGGGCTATCCAGCACCGTCTGCTCGCACACCTCGCCCACCGACAGCGGCACGGTGAACTGCAGGTAGTGATGGACCGGATCGGCGATCAGGGCGACGCCGGCATAGGGCTCGGACATATTGAGCGTTCAGCTTTCAGCGATCAGCTATCGGCGGGATTGGATTGACCTTCCCTCTTATTGGCGGTGTCGTTCGTTGGAGCACCGGCAACGAGAAACAGCCGGCGTCCGCCGTCATCGTACGCGGGTGGCTGACCGCTGATCGCTGTCCACTAATCGCCGTCACTCGCCGTCGTCCCTTCCAGCTTGCGGCGCAGGCGCTGGCGACTGACATCCAGCAGCCTCGCCGCCGCGCTCTTGTTCTCCTTAACATGGCGCAGCACCGCCTTGCAGTACGCCCGGTCGAGATCGCGCAATGTGACGAAGCGGTGCACCGTGAGGATCTGCTCGAAGTCGTCCTCGGCAGGCGTCTGCAAATCGGGCGGCAGGTCCTTGACCCGAACCTCCTTGTCCCCGTGAAGGATGAAGGTCCGTTCCACCAGGTTGCGCAGCTCGCGGACGTTGCCCTGCCAGCGATGATCGCCAAGGCGCCGCAGGGCCCGGGGGGTGAAGGGACCGACCCGCCGGCCATCGCGACGATTGAACTCCGCCAGGAAGTGCTCGATCAGCATGGGCACGTCCTCGCGGCGTTCGCGCAGCGGCGGCATCATGAGATGCGCAGCGGCGAGGCGATACGAGAGGTCTTCGAGGAACTTACCCTCGGCGATGGCGTTCTGAAGGCGCACGCGGCTGGTACCGATGACCCGCACTCCTTCCGGGGCGCGGCTCTGCTCGGCGAGGGCGGTGAGCAACCGTTCCTGGACGGCGATGGGCAGGGCCGTGATGCCGTCGATACACAGGGTGCCGCCGTTGGCGGCTCCGATCATCCCGTGGTCCGTCTCGCCGTCGCCGAACAGCAACGCCGCCAGGCGGTCCTCGTCATAGGCCGCGACACGCACCGCCAGAAACGGCCGGTCTACGGAATGGGAGGCAAGATGGATGGCGTGTGCCAGATGGGCCTTGCCGGTCCCGCTTTCGCCCTCGATCAGCACCGGCAGATTGGGCACCGCCGCCGCGCGCTTCGCCGCCTCGATGACGGTGAGGAAGCGCGGGCTGGTACCAACCATCGTCTCGAACCCGTACTGCTCCAGATCCTCGCGGTAGCGCTGCATCGCGCGCAAACGCAATCGGTGCGCCTCCACCGCCGTGAACAGCGCGGCTTGCACCTTCTCCACGTCGACCGGCTTGTTGATGTAGTCGAACGCGCCGAGCTTCAGTGCGGTAACCGCGGTTCCGGAGTCGCCGGCGCCGGTGAGGATGATGACCGGGACGTGCCCGTGGTCGTCACGCAGCGACCGGAGGATCTCCTCACCGGTCATGCCGGGCATGCGCCAGTCGAGAAGGACGACCTCGGGCTGCTGTTCACTGGCCAGTTGCAGCGCCGTCGCACCATCGGTGGCGGTGTGTACGCGGAAGCCGAGATCATCGAGGATCAGGCTGAGGCTGGACAGGATCAAGGGCTCGTGGTCGACGAGGAGGACGGAAGGTTTCACGCGAATCACCTGGGTTGGAGTGACGAGGGAACGAGTAGGGTAAAGGTTGTGCCATGCGGTGGGTCGGTCGCCACGAGGATCTCACCGCCATGGTCCTGAACGATGCGCTGTGCCACGGACAGTCCCAGGCCGCTGGAGCCGACACCCGGCCGGGCGCTGTAAAACGGTTCGAAGATGTGCGGCAGGACTTCTGGCGGAATTCCACAGCCATTGTCCTTCACCTCGATCGCCACATGGTCGCCAGCCCGTGAAGCACGCAGCTTGATTACCCCTTTGTCCGACACCGCGTGCAACGCGTTCAGACAAAGATTGAGCAAGACCTGCTCCATCTGGTGAGGGTCGACGTGAAGCCTTAGTTGCTGGGGCTCGACGCTGAAGGTAAAAGTCCCGTTCCGGTCGACGATCTGCGGCTCGATTAGGCTGCGAACCTGCCGGAAGAGCTCGACGACCCGGACCTCCTGGCGCCACTGGCGCCGCGGGTTGGCAAAATTGAGGAGCTCGCGCAGGAGATGCTCGAGCCTCTCGACCTCATCCAGCATCCGCTGGGTCGCCTCTTGACGCTCGGGCGAGGCGCCCCCCTGACGCTGCCAGTGGTGCAGTGTCGCCGAGATGCCGGTCAGCGGGTTGCGGATCTCGTGAACCAGACCGGTCGCGAGCTGGGCGATGGCGTGCATCCGATCCGACCGGCGGAGCTGCTCCTCCATCCGGCGTCTCTCGCGCACGTCCTTCCCCAGCACCAGGAGCTGCCCCTCGACCCAGGAGGCGCTCATCTCCGCCGGTATCCGCTCGGCACCGGCGCCGACCACGGTACAGGTGAGCTGCGCCGTGCCGTGATTTTTTAGGGTCCGTAGGGCGTCGTGTCGCAGGCGCAGGTACTCCTCCCGATCGAGGAACTCCCCTACCCGCCGCCCGATCAGCGCCGTACGGGTCAACCCGAGGACGGTACACGCCATCGGGTTGACCTCGGTGAAGTAACCGCGACGATCGATCAAGCAAATCGCCTCGGCGGCGCTCTCCACCACGCCGCGAAAACGTCGCTCCGACGTCTCCAGCGCCTGGTTGCGCGCCTCGACCACCTGTTCAAGGACCTCCGTACGTTCCCGCAGGGCCACCTCGTCGTGCCGCTGCCGCGCGACGATCGCGACACGGGCGAGAAGCTCCATGGGGCTAAACGGCCTGACGAGATAATCGCTGGCACCGAAGGCAAGGCCGCGCGCGATGGAAGAATCGCCCTCATCCCGGGCCGTGACGAACAGGATAGGGATGTCCCGCAGCGGCGCCTCGGCACGGATCCGCCGGCACACGTCCACACCATCCGTCTCGGGCACGTGCACGTCCACGATCACCAGGTCCGGCCACGGCGTCGCCAAGCGCTCGAGAGCCGCGTGCCCCGAGTCCACGCTCTCGACCCGGTACCCTGCGCTCTCCAGTTGGCCACGGTAGGTCTCAACGTTGAGAGGGTTGGCGTCCACGACCAAGATGTCGCTCACTCACCAGCTCCGCGATAAATACACAGAGAGGTGCACGTCTCCCCGATCTCTACCGCCGACAGGCCTTCCAGGGTCGGTGCCAGCCGCCGCCAGATCCACTGGGCGAGATTCTCGGAGGTCGGGTTCTCGAGGCCGGGAACCTCGTTGAGGTAATGGTGGTCGAGGCGCTCAAAAAGGGGCGCAAATGCCCGCTTGATGTCCGCATAGTCGATGACCCAGCCGAGCACCGGGTCGACCTCACCCTGTACATGGAGGACAATACGAAAGCTGTGGCCGTGTAGCCTGGAACATTTATGCTCGGCCGGTAGGTTTGGCAGACGGTGGGCCGCCTCGATGTGGAATGTTCTACGGAGTTCCGCTTGGTTCATGGTCCATATCGTACCTGGCAACCCATGCGCGTGGGAAGACCCCACGATCCTTGACCGTCGGCCGCCGGGATGGCCGTCGGGGCCATCCGAAACGACGCCACGGCTCCTTCAGGCGCCGTGATGTGGGTGACCTGCGTACGACCGGGGTTTGACTAGAATCAACGGCGTACCTAAGTTGGGGTTTGCGGATAGGAAAATCGCCGTTTCGCTGCCAGTCGGTGTTCCGCAGAGCGAGAAGACATTTTTTTGCAAACCAAGCAGACCAGGAGAGACCGTTCATGATCACGATCACCGAGGCCGCCGAGGCCAAGATCCGCGAGTTCGTCGAGGCGGAAAACAAACCGGGCGCCGCGTTCCGCCTTTATGTCGAGGGTGGCGGCTGCTCCGGCTACCAGTACGGGATGGGGCTTGACGAGGCCGAGCGCGAGGGTGACAACGTCATCCAGCAGAACGGTTTCAGCGTGCGCATCGACCCCATGAGCGCTCCCCTCCTGAATGGTGCCGTCATCGACTATACCGAGGGCTTGAGTGGCGCCGGTTTCTCGATTCACAACCCGAACGCCACCACCACCTGCGGCTGCGGGTCGTCCTTCTCGGCGTGAGTTAGCGATCAGCTGGCAGCTCAGTTAGAACGCCCCGCCGGGCGGCGCCCGGCGGGGCTCATTGTTGCTACTGATTGCCGATAGCTGAGCGCTGATCGCTCAATTCCCACCACTGCCGGGCGAGGAGGGGGTTCCACATCGCGCCGGTTGCCGACATAGCGGCATCCGCGCCGGCCTCGAGATGGGCGTCGACGTCCTCCGGCGCGAAGATTCCCCCCACGCCGATGATCGTCCAGGCCATCCCCAAATGGGTGCGCAGCTCCGCCAGACGCCGCACCTGGCGCAGGGCAAGGTGGCGGATCGCCTGTCCGCACACGCCGGCACGGAGACGCGCCTCGTTTCCCAGGGCCGGCTGGCCGCCTGCGTCCCGGACCGCCATCGGGATAGTGTTGATTCCCGCGACCCCCTGGATGTACGGACCGCAGCGACGCATCAGCTCGGCAAGGACCATCTGGTCGACCACGTAGCCGATCTTGATCACCAGGGGGATGGTCCCCACGGCCGCCCAGGCGTGGTGGACCACGCGTTCCGCCGCCTTTGGGTTCTGGAACAGGCTTCCCTCACCGCCCTGAACGTTCGGGCAGGAGAGATTGATCTCGATGGCGTGAGGTCGCACCTCGGCGGCCAGAGCGACCGCCCGGGCAAAGTCCTCCGCCAGGTCCTCCGCGCCGCTGGTCCCGACCACCGAGGCGATGACCGCCTGCCCGCGACCGATACTCGCCAGGGCGCGTTCCAGATCCGCCTGCCAAACTGCCGGCTCACGGGAGGGCATGCCGAAGGAGTTGGTGATCGACACCTGCTCCGGGGTGTGCCGTTGGTCCGGCAGGGCCAGGGCCACACCACCTATGTCCGCTTCCTGGAGCTGCGTGGCGGCATCGAGATACAGGCAGTTGGGGAACGGATGCGCCGGTCGGGCCACCGACCGCACGGTCTTGTAGGTGAGGAGGTCGAAGCCGAGGCGGGCGTAGAGGGCGATCCACGCGCTGTTCAACAACGGCCCTGCAGGCACCCCCAGCGGGGTGTAGACCGGATGGCCCAGGAAACGCGCTGCCGGCTCCCCGGAGCGTTCCGGCGGCAGGGGGCCGGTAAAGCTCGGACCGGCCGCATAGTTCTCCTCGTAGCTCCGCTGGACGTCGTAGGTCGGGCGCCACTCCATGGCCGTGGGCGATCCGCTCGGGCTTCCGAGGTTTACGAGCGGCCGTAGACCGGCACCACCGCTCCCGAAACCACCCGCGCCTGCGGACCCAAGAGGAAGGTGACGACCGCTGCCAGCGCCTCCGTACTGGGCCAGCGATCGTGGTCGGCGTCGGGCATCGCCTCCCGGTTGGCCGGGGTGTCCAGGATCCCGGGGGCGATGGCGTTGATCGAGATCGCCTCTTCCAGCCATTCGGCGGCGAGGGAGTAGACGAGGCCGGCAACCCCCGCCTTGGTGGCCGCGTAGACCGCCGATCCGGCACCCCCGGCCAAGGCCGAGCGGCTGCTCACCAGTACCACGCCGGCACCGGCCGCCGCACGACGCAGATAGGGGTAGGCGGCGCGCAGGGTGACCACGGCGCTGGTGACGTTCATGCGCGTCAGCAGCGCCAGGTCGTCGTCCGTGGTCTCGGCGAGGGGGCCGCCCCGCCATCCACCGGCCAGGCAGGCCAGGGCATCCACCGGCCCGTCGATCTCGGCGAACAGCCCATCGACCGCCGTACCGTCGGTCAGCTCCACCACCCGAGTGACAATTTCACGGTGGCCGGGCTCCGCGCGAAAACGGTCCGCCGCTGCCTCGGACTCGGCGGTAGCGAAGACTCGGTAGCCGTCCGCAAACAGGCGCCGGCACACGGCGGTACCGAGAAATCCAGTCCCGCCGGTGACGACGGCGGTGGGTTGAGATGTGGAGGCCATGGGGATCCTTTCTACGTGCGTCGGACGGTGGAACGGCGATTGGATCGACGTTTACCCACGCGGTGTGCTCAAAGAAAGGTCAGCCAGCCGTCCCGCTCCGGCACCTCGCCGTGGACCGTGGCAAAGTACCGCTTCTGCAGCGCCTGGGTGACGGGGCCCGGCATGCCGGCTCCGATGCGCCGATCATCCACTTCCCGGATCGGGGTGAGCTCCGCCGCGGTCCCGGTGAAGAACGCCTCGTCTGCCACGTACAGCTCGTCGCGGGTGAACCGCTCCTCGCGCAGCTCATAGCCCGCCTCGCGAATCTGCTCGATGATGGTGTCGCGAGTGATTCCGTCCAGGACGCTGGTCAAGGGGGTGGTCTTCACTGCCCCATCCCGGACGATAAAGACGTTCTCGCCGCTGCCTTCCGAAACGTAGCCGTCGGTGTCGAGCATCAATGCCTCGTCGAAGCCGGCGCCCTTCGCCTCGCGTTTGGCAAGGATCGAGTTGGTGTAGTAGCCACACACCTTGGCCTTGGTCATGGCCACGTTGACGTGATGGCGGGCGAAGGAGGAGATCTTCACCCGAATACCGTTGGCCAGCCCCTCTTCACCAAGGTAGCTACCCCACGGCCAGGCGGCGATCGCCACCACCACAGGGGCATCCGGAGCATACAGTCCCATCTGACCGCCCCCCAGGAAAACGATCGGGCGGATGTAACACGCCGCCAGCTCATTCGCCCGGACTGTCTCGACGATCGCTTCCTCGATCGCCATGCGGGTGTACGGGATCTCCATACGACAGATGTGCGCCGAGTCGAACAGCCGCCGCACGTGCTCCGGTAACCGGAAGATCGCCGAGCCACGCGGCCCGCAGTCGTAGCACCGGATCCCCTCGAAGACCCCGAGGCCGTAGTGCAGGGTATGGGTCAGAATATGGGTCTGTGCCTTCTCCCACGGCACCAAGGCACCATCGAGCCAGATGTAGGGCACGGTCTCCATACGGGTCTCTATTACAAAAAGGGGCGGTGACGATAGGAATCGCCCACGAGCAAAGTCAAGGGAACGACCGGACGGGTCACCGTTGCGGCAGCTGGAATGGGACGGGCGATTCCGGCCGGCGAATCGCCGCCTTGGAACGCAGCTCCGCGAGCAGCTCGGTAAGCCGTTCGGCCCGGGCCGGTGCCAACAACGAATCACGGATCTCTTCCTCGACCTCGAAGATCCGCTTTCCCGCATAACTCTCCGGGTCCGCCTCGAAGGCCGCGCGCACCGCGGCGCGGTCGACCCGGACGAACGGGTCGACCCGGATACGCCGAAACGCGGCGATGATGGCCCCTTCCTCCAGGTAACGCCGCGCGGCGCTCGCCTCGACCGCGCCGCCCTGCGCCGCCACCGATGCCACCACCGCCCTCACCCGGTCATCGCTCACCGCCGCGGGCCCCTCCTCTTCTAGTCCGAACCGTAAGCCCTCCGCCAGGAGGAGCTTGCGATCGACGAGCGACTCGACGAAGTCCGCCGTGGTGACCGACGGCCGCCCCTCGATCCACCAGGCGGTCACCGCGTCGTAACGCGTGATCGCTTCTTTTCCCACGACCACCAAGACATGGTCCACCACCTCCTCCGCCTGCAGAAGACTGCTCGACAGCAGGCTAGCCAGCACGACAAGGACGGTGGCAACGGGGGGAGCGAGGTGGCTCACGGCCCTCACCTTATCGCGCAGATCGCGCGATGTCTCTGTCCCGCCGCCACCCCGACTGGGTCACGTGAATCCCGTGCAATCGCCGCGGGTTAACGCCCTCCGGGGCGGGGTGCGGCAGTTTGACAGCCCCCGGCACCCCTGCATAACCTCCGGCGCCGCGTCTTGCCCCGTCCAATTCATGACCAGCACTCGTTCCGATCGCCTCTTCGAGAAGAGCCGCGAGTTGATCCCTGGCGGGGTCAATTCGCCTGTGCGCGCCATGTCTGCGGTGCACCGCAACCCGCTGTTCATCGAACGGGCCAAGGGCGCGCGAGTTCACGACGTCGATGGCAATGCCTTCATCGACTACATCGGCTCCTGGGGGCCGATGATCGTTGGCCATGCCCACGATGAGGTGATCGAGGCGATCCGCCGCGCCGCCACCTACGGAACCAGCTTCGGCGCACCGACCGCCGCCGAGCTCACCCTGGCGGAAATGGTGTGCGAGGCGGTACCGAGCATCGAGATGGTACGGCTCGTCAATTCGGGGACCGAGGCGACGATGAGCGCACTGCGTCTTGCCCGAGCCGCCACGGGCCGCGACAAGATCCTCAAGTTCGAAGGGTGCTACCACGGCCATTTCGACGGCCTGCTGGTGGCCGCAGGGTCCGGCGCCACGACCCTCGGGACACCGAACAGTCCCGGTGTACCGAAGGACTTTGCCCGCAATACCATCCTCGCGCGCTACAACGACATCGATGACGTGCGCCGCAAGGTGGCGGCCCACCACGACGACCTGGCCGCGATCATCGTCGAGCCGGTGGCCGGCAACATGGGGTGTATCGCCCCGGCGCCCGGGTTCCTGTCGGGCCTGCGCAGCGTGTGCGACGAGCACGGGGTGGTGCTGATTTTCGACGAGGTGATGAGCGGTTTCCGGGTCGCCTACGGAGGCGCGCAGGAACGCTTCTCGGTCCTGCCGGACCTTACCTGCCTCGGCAAGGTGATCGGCGGTGGCCTGCCGGTGGGCGCCTACGGCGGCAAGCGGGAGCTGATGGAGCAGATTGCACCGGCGGGACCGGTCTACCAGGCGGGCACCTTGTCGGGGAACCCCCTGGCCACCGCCGCCGGGATCGCCACCTTGTCCATTCTCAGGGAACCCGGCACTTACGAGCGGCTCGAGGAGATCGCCGATCGGGTCGCCACGGGAATGGCGCAGGCAGCCGCAGATGCGGAGGTCGCCACCTACACCCACCGCGTGGGGGCGATGTTCTCGATCTTCTTCCACTCCGGCCCGGTGGCCAACTACGACGACGCAAAAGACAGCGATACCGAGCAGTTCGCTCGCTTCTGGAACGCCATGCTCGCGCACGGCGTATTCCTGCCACCGTCGCAGTTCGAGGCGGTCTTCCCGAGCCTCGCCCACGACGACGAGTGTATCGAGATCACCATCAATGCCGCCCACGTCGCCTTTGCCGAGCTGCGCGGCTAATTGGGGCCGATCGCCTCGTCACCACGGCGCGATCTGTAAGTAGGGCTTCAGCAGCGGCCGATGGCCCGTTGGCGGGCGGGCCGATCAGCGCTAGGGTCGGGTCCCCTTCCCGCTTGCCACTCCGTGGCACCCCTGCAATGCCTGACCCGTTGCCGCGCTCTCCGCAAAGCTCCGAGCACCGCTCCGCCATGCCGGCTATCGGTGACGGCGGTGAAGCAACGTCGTGCCATGGATCTCCCGCCCCGACCGCTTCGCGGCACGCGTTGTGCATGCCATGGACCGGTGCGCCGGGCGCGAGAATGGCATCGAGGACAGCCTCCCAGTCGTCGATCTGATGAGCGATGAAGACCCAGCAGCGGCTGAGCCTGATTACCCTGTCCGTCGTCGCGCTGACGGCGACCTCCATGGCCGGATGGGCGCTCTACAGCCAGTGGCACGGTCTCCGTGACGCCCTGCGCACCCGCGGCGAGGCGACGGTCACCGCCATGGCAGGCAATGCCGGGAGCGCCATGCACCGAAACGACCTCCACGCCCTTGCCACCTTCTGCGATGCGGCCCTCGCCACGCCGGGCGTAGTCGCCGCCGCCTTCCTCAGGGCCGATGGCGCCATGCTCGTGCAGTGCGGCGGGACCCTGCGGGATGCGGACACGGATCGCCTCTTCGCGCGGGCAGTGGCGCAGCACCGTATGGGCTACAAGCCCGCGGTAGTGGACCACACGCGTACCTGGGCCTTTGCCACGCCGGTGTGGGCACCGAGCCTTCCCATAGACGACCCGGCGCTGAGCACCAACCCGTCCGGTATGCCTGTGGCGATGGTCGGCACCGCCGTGCTGTGGCTGTCGGAGCAGGAGTTACACGCCGCCATCGGCCGTGGCCTGATGGGGCTGCTGAGCATCACCCTGGCGAGCATCCTCCTCGGGCTTGCCGCCGCGCGCCTCCTTTCCCGGCGCCTGGTGAAGCGGCTCACGCGGCTGACCGAAGGGGCCCGCGCCCTCGGGTCCGGCGATCTCGGCCACCGTGTCCCGCAAGGGGGAGACGAAGAGCTATCGACCCTCGCCCACACATTCAACCAGATGGCCAACGAGCTCCAGGCCGCACAACAAGCCCGTGAGCTGCAAAGCGCCCAGATCCAGCGTGCCAACGACTTCCTGAAGAGCCTGTTGGACAGCTCCCCGAGCGGCGTCGTCGCCTGCAACGAGACGGCCCACATCACCACCTTCTCGGTGGTATCCGAGCGCCTCACCGGCATCCCCCGCAGCCAGGTCCTGGGACGCTCCTTGAGCAATTTGCCCGGCAGCGTCGGCGACCGGCTGGCGCCCTTTCTCGAGCGAGCGTTGCGCGACGAAAGCAGCAGTGAGCCGCTGACCATCACCACACCGCAGGGGCACACCCAGCACCTCCACGTGCACGCCGTGCCGGTGCACGGCGACGATCGGCCCGCCGGGGCCCTCCTCCTGCTGGTCGATCTGAGTGATCGCAAGCGGCTTGAAGCGCAGCTGTTCCAGGCTCAGAAGATGGAATCGATCGGTACGCTGGCTGGGGGCATCGCGCACGACTTCAACAACTTGCTGACCGGCATTCTCGGTAACCTCTCCTTCGTCCAAGTGGTGGAGGACATACCGGCAGCGATCACCGATGCCCTCAGCCACGTCGAGGAGAGCGCCCGCCGTGCGGCCGAGCTCACCGGGCAGCTCCTGGCCTTCGCGCGCGGCGGCAAGTACGAGCCGAAGCGTCTCGAGCTGCACGATGTGGCGCACCGCACCGCCGCCATGCTGCGTGGCGCCCTCGGCCGGGACATCGATCTACACCTCGAAATCTCTTCTGCCCCCGCCACCATCGAGGGCGACGCCGGACAGTTGCAGCAGGTGATCACCAACCTGCTGGTCAACGCCCGCGATGCGCTCCCGGATGGCGGCCGCATCGACATCGCTACTCGCGTTCACCCGGATAGGCGCGAGGTGGAGCTGGTCGTGAGCGACACCGGCGTCGGCATTGCTCCGGAGGCGCTCAATCGTGTCTTCGAGCCGTTCTTCACCACCAAGGAGATGGGCAAGGGGACCGGCCTCGGCCTGGCGATGGTGTACGGCATCGTGCACCATCATGGAGGGGATATCGAGGTCATGAGCGCCGAGGGACGCGGTACTACCTTCACCATCCACCTGCCGTTGTGTGAGGACGTCGCGCCGCCACCCCGGGCGGTCGCCGGATCGGCCCGCGCCGTCACCACCCTGCCACAGCTTGGCAAGGGTCGGCGCGTCCTGCTCATGGAGGACGAACAGGTCGTGCGTACCGTCGGCCGGCGGATCCTGGAACGGGTCGGGTTCCAGGTCGTGACGGCGGCGGACGGCGAGGAGGGAGTCGCCACCTTCCGCGCGGCACCGGACGAATTCGCGCTGCTCCTGGTCGATCTCACCATGCCCAAGGTCACCGGTCGCGCGGTGGTCGAGCAGATTCGCGGCCTCGGATCAACGGTCCCGATCCTCCTGGTGAGCGGGCACTCGGAACAGGGCGAGGTCGATCGCGCCCTGGAGTCCGGCGCCAACGGGTTTGTCGCCAAGCCGTATACTGTTAACCAGTTAACGACTGCACTGGAACGGGCACTCACTCCCAGCCAGGCGTGACACGCCGGCTCACGACCGAGACGCGACGGGACCACGATGGTCGTGTTTCGGGTTGACCCCACGCCCGGGCAGTGGATTACTGACAACAGTTGGGCGTTACACTCTTCCCGCCGTTACCTCGCTCCCCATGAAGATCCTCCTCGTCCAGCCGTACTACCGGCCTGACTACCACAACCAGTTTCTGTGGTTGAACGAGCCGCTTGCCCTCGAGTACGTGGGGGCGGGGGTGCGTGACCGCCATCGCGTGGCCATGGTCGACATGCGGTTCGACCACGACCTGGAGGGATGGCTGAACCGCGAACGGCCAGACGTCGTGGCCATCACTGGCTACACGATCGACGCGCCGGCCATGCACGATATCCTGGCGCGGGTGAAGCGCTGGCGTCCCGAGGCGATCACGGTGGTAGGGGGCCACCACGCCACGGTCATCCCCGAGGACTTCCTCGACGGGACCACCGACTTCATCGTGCTGGGTGAAGGAGTCCATACGTTCGCGGAGCTGATCGAGGCGATCGACCGGGGCGGTGACGTCACCGACATCCCGGGCCTCGCGATCCCGCGCGGCGACCACGTGGCGCGCACCGGGCCGCGCGCCTATACCGACCTCGACGCCCTGCCCTTCCCTCACCGGGAGCTCAACCGGCCGTGGCGCGACCGTTACTTCTCCGCCTACCTCAAGCCCCTGGCCTCCCTGCGCACCTCGATCGGCTGCCCGTCACGGTGCAATTTCTGCTCCCTGTGGCGCATGACCGAGGGGCGTTACCTGCGCCGCACGCCGGAGGCGATCATTGAGGAGCTCGCCGAGCTCGACTACGCCAAGTACATCTTCTTCGTCGATGATGAATCCCTGGCCGACGCACGACGCATGGAGCACCTAGCGGAGCTCCTCCTGGAACGTGGTATCCGGAAAAAGTACTTCATGTACGGTCGTGCAAAGACCATCGCCGCCTTCCCGCGCCTGATGCCCCTCTGGAAGCGCGCCGGGCTCGACATGATCCTGATTGGCATGGAGTCGTTCCGCGATGCCGAGCTGGCAGACATGAATAAGCGCACCACCGCCGCCACCAACGAGGCGGCGATCCGCATCTGCCGCGAGCACGGCATCAACGTCAACGGCCAGTTCATCATCAATCCCAACTACAGCAAGCAGGATTTTCGAGAGCTCGGGAGGTACATACATCGGATCAAGGTTTCACACCCGACCTACTCGGTCCTAACCCCTCTCCCCGGCACCGACCTGTACGACGAAGAGCGCGAGCGAATTACCGTCACCGACTACAACCTCTTCGACCTCCTACACGCCGTCACCCCGACGACACTTCCCCTCAAGACGTTCTACAGGGAGCTCTCCAAGCTCTACTTCAAGACCCCCTCGCCCCTCCAGACGTGGAGGAATCTCCACGACTGGCCGAAGGGCGAGCGGCTGGCTACGGTGCGCATGGTCGCCTCTCTCTTCTGGGGAGTGCGCCACTTCCACAAGGACCACCACGGCGATGCCGGCCACCTGCGCCTCATCGAGTCTCACAAGGAAGGCCCGATCGTCGAGTCCGACGATCAGCACCTGCTGCCCGAAGACAGTGCCCCCCTCCACTTCACCCTGACCCACTGACCTCGGGGGTTCGGCGCAGCCGGGATCGTCGAGCGGCAAAGCGAGTCGTGACTACGGGTCGCAACCGGCTGCTTCGTACCCGTAATCCGCCTCCATGTACTTCCCCGTCGCCGGTATCGAGGTGAGTCCATGGGTGCCTCCGGCGGTGGCGTTTGGGATCTCGCTGGTCACGTCGATGGCCGGGGTGTCCGGAGCGTTCCTCCTGTTGCCCTTTCAGATCAGTGTGCTCGGCTTTACCACACCCGCGGTGAGCGCGACCAACCACGTCTTCAACGTTGTCGGAATCCCGAGCGCCGTGTACCGCTACGTACGCGAGGGCAGGATGGTGTGGCCCTTAACGGCGGCGGTGATTGCCGGCACCGTACCCGGCGTCATCGCCGGGGTGCTCGTGCGCGTCCGCTATCTCCCCGACCCAAGGCACTTCAAGGCATTTGTGGGTGCCGTGCTGCTCTACATGGCGTGGCGCCTGATGCGTGAGCTCGTCGTCGGCATCCGGACCCCGGGGCCTGGCGGGCGTAGCGACACGCCGAGAGCCGTAGCGCCAGTGACTATCGGTGAGGTTCGGTGGTCGCGGATCGGCTATGAGTTCGCCAAACACCAGTATCACGTCCATCCCGCCTCAATTGCCGCCCTGAGCTTCGTTGTCGGGCTGGTCGGGGGTACTTACGGCATCGGCGGCGGCTCGATCCTGGCACCGTACTTCGTGAGCCTGCTCTCGTTGCCGGTCTATACGATCGCCGGGGCGGTATTGATGGCAACCTTCGCCACCTCCGCCACTGCCGTGCTCTTCTCTCTGGCAATCGCGCCCCTTTATCCAGGCCAGGCGGTGGCGCCGGACTGGCGGTTGGGGCTGCTGTTCGGAATCGGCGGGGTGGTGGGCATGTATTGCGGCGCACGGATGCAGAGATGGGTCCCCGGGCGCCCGCTCAAGGCGATGCTGCTGCTATGCGTGGTCGTGCCCGCCGTGCGGTATCTGGTTGGCTGGCTGCGCTGACCACGGACGTGATGCGCCGTTGCTGAAACTTTCCGCGATGCCGGCTACCCTGGTCGGCATCCTCGATCTGTGGAGATGGGCCGGTGGAACGCCGAGATGGCGGCGCTGTCGCGGCACACCCGGGTAATCCGCCATGTACAAACGTTTCTTCGACCTGCGGGAACGACCATTCAAGCTGGTCCCGAACCCCGCCTATCTCTTTCTGAGCCGTAGCCACGAGGAGGCCCTCGCGCACCTCACCTACGCGGTCACCGAAGGGGACGGTTTCGTGGCAATCATCGGCGAGGTCGGGACCGGCAAAACGACCCTCTGCCGGACCTTCCTGGAGAGCCTCGACGAGCGCGTCGAGGCGGCCTTTGTCTTCAACCCGAAGCTCGACGCGATCCAGCTCCTGAAGACGATCAACGACGAGTTCGGCATCGACTCGCGGCCCGATAACACGAAGGACCTGATCGACCTCCTGAATCGCTTTCTGATCGAGAAGAAGGCACAGAATCAGATCGTCATCCTGGTCATCGACGAGGCGCAGAACCTCTCCAAGGAGGTCCTGGAACAGCTCCGCCTCCTGTCCAACCTGGAGACCACGGTCGACAAGCTGCTGCAGATCGTCCTGGTCGGACAGCCGGAGCTGGGAGATCTCCTCGACTCCCACGACATGCGTCAGCTCGGCCAGCGCATCACTCTGAGTTGCTGGTTGTCTCCCCTGTGCTTCAAAGAGACCCGCGGCTACATCCAGCACCGCATCAATGTCGCCTCGGCCAAGAACGGGGTCAAGTTCGACCACGGCGCCTACAGCGCGATCCATCGCTACTCCGGCGGCATCCCGCGCCTGATCAACATCGCATGCGACCGGGCGCTGCTCACAGCCTACTCACTGAATCGCAACCGGATCACAGGACCGATCGCACGCGACGCCATCCGGGAGCTCGCGGGAATGGGGGATATCAAGCGCCGTCCGCTAAGCACGGCCGCGATCGGCACGGTGGGCGCCCTCACCGCCGCCACCGTGGCCATAGCGGCCCTGCTCTACACCGGGCCGCTCTCCCTACGCAGCTCGTCAGTCAACCCGCGAGGTGCGGACGCCAAAGAGACGGCGCAGGCGACGCCATCTACTACCGCCCTGGAGACGACATCCGCGGTGCTGGAAACCGCCGATGCCGCGGTGGCGATGCCGCAAACAGCCGTCTTGGCCGACGTGGAGGGAGAGGCTCCCGACCCGGTGACCGACTCGCGGCGCGAGCTCGAGACCGTCCTCGCATCCACCAGCCCGCGCGCCTCGCGCCACACCGCTCTAAAGGCAGCGCTGGCGCGGTGGGGGGTCGGCACGCCCGTGACCGGCATGCTGGAGACAATCGACGATGACGCGACCTTCTTCGACCGCGGCGCGGCGAGCAATGGCCTGTCGATGCGGCGCGTCGATGCGGACCTGCACCTGATCCGGCGCCTCAATCTACCAGCAATCCTTGAGTTGTACCTGCCCGACAGCCCGCTACCGTGCTACATGACCGTGGCCACCATGGGGGAGAACACGATCACCCTGCACGCCGGGGGCGGCGCCGGTGAAGATCGAGTGATCGTTCTCGCCCCCGAGGCATTGAGCTGGTTCTGGAGCGGCGTCGCATACCTGCCATGGCGTGACTTCCGCCGCATCGACGGCACCATACCCGTAAGCGGTACGAATGATGCGCTGCTTGCTCTGAAGGGGTTGCTTGGAGAAATCGGCTTCGACGATGTCGAACAGACGCCCACCTATGACGACGACACCCGTGAAATTATCAGGGAGATCCAGGCGCAGTACGGACTTGAAGTCGACGGCCTGGTGGGCTCCCTCACCAAGATCGCGCTGTACAACGAGGCGCCCGGCCTCGACATGCCGCACATCGTGACAGCCAACCGGGAGCGTGGCCGTTGAGCTCCATCCTCCGTGCACTGAAGAAGCTGGAGGACGCGCCCGTGGATCAGAACGGCGTCGCTCCGTGGCAGGGCAAGTTCGCCGACCAGCACGCCCACCATGGGCGATGGCGCCAGAGCGCGCTGTGGGGGACGCCTGGCATCGTGGCCACCGTGGCCATACTCGCAGTTCTCGGCTGGCTCGCCAGCCGTGGACCACACGGGCACAATGACACCGTCCCAGAGGCGACTAGCACCGAGCTCGCGGCGCGTACACCCGAGCAGGCATCCGCACCGTCACGTTCCCAACCATCTCCCGTTTCGCAGGAGCCGTCCGCACCGAGCCAACCGTCGGCAACACACCTGGCCGTCGCGAAGCAGCATAAGCCGGTAGCCAACCGAGCAGACCCAAAGGAGGCCCCGGAGGTCACCGCCGCGAGGCCGCGGATCACACCACCACCATCGGATGGGAATCAGCGCGCGCCATCCACATCGGGCGAGAAGATACCTGAGAGACATAAGCCCGTCCTTCCGGACGACGTCGTGGCCGCACGCGCCGCAGTGGTGACAAAAGGGCCTGTGCCCGCCGCCGCTGGATTGCCACTGCCCGTTGATACGGCGCCGATCGACGAGTCTCCCGCAGCGTCGTCGCGCGCGTCAGCGCCACAGCCACCAGCGATACGCCCCGCGGCCCGACGACACGCCGGACAGGCAGTTGCAGCCCCCGCGCAACCAGCGCCAGTGGCGATCAGCCCCTCCACCCGTAGGAAGCCAACAGAGACTGAGCCGCCGCCCGCTCCCGTCCTCAACCGGCTGCGTGACCCCGCAGTCAATCTGCAAGCGATCGCCTGGTCCGATGACGCTGAGCAGCGAATGGCAATGATCAACGAGCAGATCGTCCGCGAAGGCCAGACAATCGAAGGGTACACGGTCTCCACCATCGGAGAGGGGAGCGTGACGGTGCGCAGGGGAAGCGAAGCGTGGGAGCTACGCTACGGCCACTGATCGGCTAATCGAGCATAGCTAGCCACCGCCGATCCCACGGCAGTGGCCACCAGCAGACCGGGTGCGCACGGATCCAGAGCGACCCGGCCGTCACTCACCGTCGTCGCCGTGAGCAAGGGTCGTGCCATGCCGCGTAGAGGGGAGACGACCGACTGCGGTGACGAATCACCACCGGTATCTCTGTGCGGCGGAGTAGCCTAATTCCTCATTGGCGGCCCACCCCGTGAGGACGGACGAGTTGACCGATAGCCACATCAGGTGTGTGCCCGACCCGACACCCACCACCACCATTGAAACGCACGGATGCCATACAGATCCGTACCTGAACCGTCGGGCACTGGCGAACCTCGACCTCCCGTACTGTCCAGCGGACGCCGGGGCCGATACCGCCACTGACTGGAAAGCGTTGCTGTGACTTGTCCTTGCAGGTCGAGCAGCGACGAGGTACGCGCACGCGGGCTCCGGGCGAGGCGTAACGGGAGGCGGTGTACGGGATCCGACGACGGGGTCTGCCCTCATGCCGACAACCCGTACGACGGCAGGCATGAAGCTTGCCTGTGCTTACCCGGTAAGACTCC
>JASFUG010000011.1:0-22974 GCA_050050395.1 Nitrospirota bacterium | reverse complement strand
CGAGGAAGAGGTTCTCCACTACTGCGTCACCAACATGCCCGCCGCGGCCAGCCACACGGCCACGGTTGCGCTCACAGCGGCCATCCTTCCCTACCTCATCACCCTCGCCGCGGAGGGGGGCGGTGCGGCCCTACGCCCAGATACGCCGTTAGGTCACGCCCTCAACCTGTACGACGGCGAGGTCGTCCACCCAGCCCTCGCCGCGAGCCTGAAGGCCGCGGACACGCGCTAGCAGCGCCCGACCGTCCCATCCCAGCCATGAAGCGAACGCCGCTCTACTCGTGCCACGTCGCCGCGGACGCGAAGCTCGTGGAGTTCGCAGGCTGGGAAATGCCCGTGCAGTACGAGGGAGTGATTGCCGAGCACCACGCCGTACGCAACGCCTGCGGCCTTTTCGACGTCAGCCATATGGCCAACTTTGCCTTCGCCGGCCGGGCCGGCCGCGAGGCGGTGGGGCGGCTGCTCACCAACGACATCACCGACCTCGCGCCGGGTCACACTCGCTACAACCTAGTGTGCGACGAGGCGGGTGGCACCCTGGACGATGTGATGGTGAGCTGTCACGCGCCGGATTACCTGACGATGGTCGCCAACGCCGCCAACCACGACAAGCTGACCGCCCATTTCGCCGATCACCTGCCCTTCGACACGTGGCAGAACGACACCGACGCCCTCGCGCTCCTCGCCCTGCAAGGGCCGGCGTCCGCAGGCATCTTGAAGAACCTTGGCGTCCGGGCGCAGACCGCCGATGGCGAGCTGCCGCCGCGTGGCCAGCACACGCGGGCGGTGATCGGCGACCTCGCCGTCCACCTCCACCATACTGGTTACTCGGGCGAGCTCGGCTTCGAGCTGGCGGTGGCCGGCGTCCACGCCGCGGAGCTCTGGGAACGGCTCTTGGAGGCAGGCAAGCTCCACGGCCTGCGGCCCGCGGGGCTCGGGGCCCGCGACACTCTACGTCTGGAGGCAGGCCTGCCCCTCTACGGTCACGAGCTCTCCGAGGACATCAGCCCGATCGAGGCGGGGCTGAGGAGGTTCGTCGACCTCGGCGGCAGAGACTACCTGGGTGGTGAGGCCTTGCGGCGCCAGGCGGCAGAGGGTCCGGCCCGGGAGCCGATCGGGCTACGGCTGCTCGGACGCGGGGTACCCCGCGCAGATCAGCCGGTGTCCCGCGACGGCGAGACCCTCGGCGTCGTGACCAGCGGCAACCACAGCCCGACCCTCAAATGCGGCATCGCCCTCGCCCTGGTGAAGGGAGGTGCCACGAAGATCGGCGACACCCTGGCCATCGAGATCCGGGATCGCGCCATCTCGGCGGAACGCGTGAAACTGCCGTTCTACCGGCGGCCGCAACGACCGTCCATGAAAACATAGGGTCGGGTTTGGCCCACGTCAGTGCGGCGGACCCGCTGACGTAGACGGGCGCACCCCCCTGCCTAAAGAAGGGGATGCCTGTCGATCACCCCGGTGGCCAGCGCATGACGCGACCCGCCAGCAGGTGCAAGTGGACGTGGAAGACCGTCTGGCCTGCATCGGCGTTGCAGTTGAGGACCAATCGGTAGCCGCTCTGCTCGTACCCCAGTTTCTTTGCCACCGTGCTACCCACCGCGACCAGGCCACCGAGCATGTCGCGCTCACCGGCGCCAACATCGTTGAGGGTGGCGACATGCCGCCGCGGTACGACCAGCACGTGGGTGGGTGCCTGGGGGTTGATGTCCTCGAAGGCGACGAACTCCGCGTCCTCGTAGACATGCTCTGCGGGAACTTCACCGTTCGCAATCTTGCAGAAAAGGCAATCGGCCATGACGCACCTCTCTCAAAACGTCCGTGGTCGCCGGTTAGATTAGTGATCAAGGCGCCGAGAGACAATCACCGGTGGCCCACGACCTGTGGTGCTTGTGTTGCCGCGCCGATGCGCGACCATCGCCCCGCCCCATACACAGAGAGCGAACCGATGGAGTTAGTGACAGCGAATGATGAGCCCTTCGACCTCGTACCGTGCGGTGCCGAGCGTGGCGACCGCGCGGTGCTCATCCTGCATGACTGGTGGGGGGTGACCGACTACGCGCGACAATGGGGTCGACGCGTGGGTGAGCTTGGCTATCGGGCTGCGGTGGTCGACCTGTATGACGGAAAACAACCCACCGACGCGGAAACCGCCGCCGCAACAATGCGCGCCGTCGACCCGGACGTGGCCGCGCGCAAAGTGCGCGCCGCCCTTGACTATCTCTACCGGCCGAGTGGCCGGATAGCAACCCTGGGTTGGTCGTTCGGCGGAATCCAGTCCCTCCGGGCGGCAATCGCCAATCCCGACCGCGTTGCCGCCGCGGTCTTCTTCTACTGCCGTGTGGTTACCGACATCGATGCCCTACGCCGGCTGGCCGGACCCGTGCTTGCCATCTATGCCGAGAGCGAGCGCACCTGGCCGGACAAGCAGCGGCAATTCGCCGAGGCGATGGCCGCCGCCGGCAAGGTAGTCGAGGACCACTCGTTCGCAGCAGCCCACGGTTTTGTGAATCCCGGTAGCGAGCGTTTCGATCCGGTCGCCACCGACCAGGCGTGGCAGATCACAGTCGACTTCCTGGCCCGGAACCTCACGTGATCGCACGTCGCGAGGCGGACGGTGGCCATTCCTGCCAGGAGTGCCCCCGACCCTTGACGCGCAACGCCACCTACCGTTGGATCCGGCCATGGTCGTTCCGGTGGTCGACATCCATATCCACCTCGCCGGGCTTGGCTACCCGGATACCGGGTGTTTCATCCAACCACGGCTGAAACGCACGCTCCCAATCCTGTATCTGCTGCGACGTCACGGCATTCCCTGGCAGGGAGGGCCGTCCTACCCCGACGACCTCTTCGCGCGGCGTCTCGCAGAGGCGATCACCGCCTCCGTCTCCGTCGATTACGGTGTCGCCCTCGCCTTCGACGCCGCGTACGACACCGCCGGCAGACCGGTCGAGCGAGAAACTCTGCTCTACACTCCCAACGACTACCTGTTCGAGGTATGCGATCGCTACCCCTGTCTCCTCCCGGGTGTCTCGATCCACCCGTACCGCCCAGACGCCCTGGAGGAGCTGGAGCGGTGCTTGGCGCGTGGCGCTGTACTCGTCAAGTGGTTGCCGTCGGTGCAGGGGATGGACCCTGCAGATCCGGCGCTTATTCCATTCTACGAGCGCCTCGCGGCCATCCATCTGCCCCTCCTGGTGCATACCGGACGTGAGCACACCTTCCCTGCCTTACACGTCGACCTGGAGCACCCAGACCGGCTGCGCCTTCCTCTGGAGGTGGGGGTTACCGTGATCGCGGCCCACGCCGCGAGCCTCGGCCATTGGGCCGGCCGTGAGGGATACTTCACCCGCATCGCCCTCAGCCAGGAGTTTGCCAACCTGTTCGCGGACATCTCCGGCATGGCGGTGCCCATCCGGGCTCGCCACCTGAGCTCCCTAGGTGCGGCCAGCCATCTCCAAGGTGCGGTAGTCTACGGCAGTGACTATCCCATCCCGACCTTTCTGTTCCCGTTCCGCTCGCGCCTAGACCACGCGGATCGCCGGCGCCTGGATGGAATCAGCAACCCGTTCGACCTAGACGTCTCCTTGAAACAAGCTCTAGGCTTTAGCCCGACCGTCTTTGAACGCGGTTACCACCTGCTGCGTCGCGTCCGGGGCCCCGGACATGACCGACTTCCCCCCCTTGAAGGAGCCCCACCATGCGCCCCCTCTCCTCCTCCGTCGCCCTCGCTCTCGCCGTCGCGGTAAGCGGTACGGTCGGTTGTCAGTCCCTGCCAGGCAAGCACATCGACCGCGCCATGTACGGAGAGAACCTCAGCGGCACCTTCACCCACCCGGGCTTCGACGACATCGAGCTCCCACGTGGTCTTACCTTCCAGACCAAGCTGTCCACGATCCTCGACAGCGAGGACCTCGCGTACGGCGAGCTGCACTTCAAGGGCCGACTCAAGGGCTTGGCCGTGGCCGACTTTCTCACCAGTCACATGCCACGACATGGCTGGCAACAGATGAGTCGCGTGCACCTGGAGAACTACGTCCTCTTCTTCGAGAAGGAATCTCGGCTATGCATGGCGACGGTGGAAGACGGACCCATCATTACCCGCCTGGTCCTGCTGGTGATGCCGCGTAGCACGCCGCAGGCCACGACCATGCCGGCGCCCCTGGCGACCGAAGAGCAACCGACCGACGAGCTCGACACCGTGCCATTGTTTCCTGAGGATGACCCGTGGAAATAGCGCGCGCTGAGGTGACCCTGCGGTGGGTGGCGTCCCGGCGATGGATCCGCCTGGCCCCATGAGCATGCCTTTCGCCGCCCGCCGTTTGGCGCTCACCCTGCCCGTCCTGCTCGGGGTCGTGACCGCGGTGTTCCTGATCCTGCACCTCGTCCCGGGTGACCCAATCGACGTAATGCTTGGTGAGGCCGCTGCGCCTGCCGACCGTGCCACCCTGCGTGCCACCCTGCACCTCGATGAGCCCTTGGCGGTGCAGTACGGGCGGTACCTGGCGGGAATCTGTCGCGGTGACCTGGGGCAATCGATCCGTGATCATCGCCCTGTAGTACGCCTGATTTCCGAACGCCTCCCCGCTACCCTTGAGCTCCTCGCCGGTGGCGTGCTGGTCGCGCTGTGCATCGCCCTACCGTCCGGCATCGCGGCGGCCCTGAGCGCCGGGCGTCGGCTGGACGCCGCCCTCCGGTGGATAGCGGTCGCCGGCGTGGCAGTTCCCAACTTCTGGCTGGGACCACTGCTCATCCTGATATTCGCCATCGGCCTCGGCTGGCTGCCGGTCTCGGGACGCGGTGATCCGAGCCACCTAGTCCTGCCCAGCATCACGCTCGGCACGGCCATGGCTGGAGTGCTGATGCGGATGACGCGGAGCGGCTGGCTCGATGCCCTGGGGGAGGACCACGTCCGCACCGCTCGCGCGAAGGGGGTAGGAGAGACTGCCGTGGTCCTCAAGCACACGGGGCGCAACGCCACCCTGCCACTGCTCACCGTCGTCGGCCTACAGACCGGCGCCTTGCTCGGCGGCGCGGTGATCACGGAAACCATCTTTGCCTGGCCCGGCATCGGCCGCCTGACCCTCACGGCGATCCAGTCCCGTGACTATCCGCTGGTGCAGGGATGCATCCTGTTCATCGCGGCCGGTTACGTATTCGTGAACCTGGTGGTGGACCTCCTCTACGGTCTTCTGGATCCACGCATCCGCGTGACTGCGTAGATTTTTCGGGCTCAGTTGTGGGCGTTCGCCTGATAGGATCGGCGCATCGGTCGGGTGAAATGCCACCTCCATCGGCCCGACGCCGCGATGATCAACCATGGCGCGATCTCACGAAGCCGACCGCGCCTCAACTCCATGTTTATCCGCCCCCCTGAGGTCAGGCTGACCCGCACGTTTCAGCAGCCGTTCGCCAACGTGGTAGAGACGGCACGCACCTGCTACTCGGCGACCGGGATTGTTGAGGGGCAGCGGATGGGTCCGCGCTGGGAGGCCCTCGCCCAGGATCTTTACCACGCCGGCCATCACACCACCTTTCAGCACGCCACGTTCCAGTTCGCGATCAGCGGCGTGTCGCGACAGCTCATCTGGTCGTTCCTCCATGCGCACCCGTTCTACAACTCGGAGCAGGTCTCACAGCGCTACGTCACGGTACGGCCGGATAACTGCCTGATTCCGAACCTGGACGCGCCTGCGCGAAGCGTGTTTGTCGCATGCGTCGAGCGACAGATGGCCGACTACCAGGACCTCACCGATGCCCTGCTACCGGTCACGGAGGAGGCGTATTTCACCCTGTTTCGGTCGCGGGCCAAGGTGCGTGACAAGTACACCGGCGCGGTTCGCAAGCGCGCCCAAGAGGTGGCGCGGTATTGCCTCCCGGTGGCAACTACTGCCTACCTCTACCACACGATCTCTGGTCTTACCCTGCTCCGCTACCAACGTGCGTGTCTTCAGCCCGATGCTCCGACCGAGCAACGGTTGCTCGTGGCGGCGATGGTCGATGCGGTGTTGGAGGTGGACGCCGGCTATCGCGCGGTCCTCGAGGGGGCACGCCCCTGGCGGGCACCGGCATCGAGTGGCCCGGAGATCGATAGGCGTCGTGCCCGCGCCTTCTGCGCGGAGTTCGACGCTCGCCTTGGCGGCCGGACCTCCCGGCTCCTCTCCTGTCCCGTCGAGAACGTGACCGCCACCGCCGATGCGGTGCGGGAAGTCCTCGGCCTGTGCTCCGACGACCTGGACGACGGTGAGGCGATCGGCCTCGCGCTCGATCCGGCACAGAACGACCTGTTAGGGGAAAGTCTGAACCTGACGACCCACGACAAGTTGAGTCGCTGTCTCGCCCACGCCCACTTCACCTTCGCCAAACGACTCAGCCACACCGCCGATTCCCAGGACCAGCGGCACCGCATGACGCCCGCCTCGCGACCGATCCTCGGCCGCCACTACACCGGCGAGCCCGACTACGTCGTACCTGGCCTGTTTCACCAGTCCCCCGCGGCTGAGCGGGTATACCACGACTCCATGACGCAGACCTGGGAGGCGATCGAGCGCCTGCTGGCTCTCGGCGTCGCCACCGAGCTGGTTCTCTATCTGCTGCCCAACGCCGTCAACATCCGGTTCACCGAGTCGGCCGATCTCCTCAACCTCCACCACAAACACCGCATGCGGCTCTGTTACAACGCCCAGCAGGAGATCTGGCGCGCGTCCGTTGACGAGGCCGAACAGATTCGCGCCGTGCAACCGGAACTCGGCCGTCACCTCCTGCCGCCCTGCACCGAGCGCCTGCAGGCCAAGGTACGGCCCATCTGTCCCGAGGGCGCACGATACTGCGGCGTCCCGGTGTGGAAACTCGATCTGAGCGAATACCGGAGGGTCCTGTGAGCCAACACACCTCGGCCCCCGCGGCGAGCGTCCAGGAACGCCTGCGGCAACTCCCCGCCGTCGACGACGTTCTGCACTGGCCGGAGCTCGCGGGCTTCGCCTCGGCGCCCCACCGCCTTCGCGTGGCGGCGGTCCGCCGTGCGATCGACGCGAGCCGGTTAGCGATCCAGAATGGCGCAAACCCGCCGTCGCGGGAAGAGTGGCTGAAGCAGCTCACCACGGCCCTACGACGAGCCGCCGAGCCGTCGTTACAGAGGGTCATCAACGGCACGGGAGTGGTCCTCCACACGAACCTGGGGCGCGCCCCGCTGCCCGCCCACGCGTTGCAACACATCACAGAAGTTGCCGCCGGGTATTCGAACCTGGAATACGACCTCGCCTCCGGCAAGCGTGGCAGTCGTCAGGATCACGTAGAGGAGTTGCTGCACGAGCTCACCGGCACCGAAACCGCGATCGTGGTCAACAACAACGCCGCCGCGGTCCTGCTGATGCTTGACAGCCTCGCCACAGGGGGCGAAGTCGTGGTGTCACGTGGCGAACTGGTGGAGATCGGTGGCTCGTTCCGTATCCCCGACGTCATCGCCAAGAGTGGCGCTCGGCTGGTGGAGGTGGGCACCACGAACAAGACCCATCCCCAGGACTACATCGCGGCTACCCGCGCGGCCACCGTTGCCTACCTGAAGGTCCACCAGAGCAACTTCCGGCAGATCGGATTTACCCGCCAGGTCAGCGTAGCAGAGCTTTCTCCCATGGCGCGCGAGCGCGGCGTGCTGCTCCTGGAGGACCTGGGCAGCGGCAGCCTCCTGCCGCTGGACGGCATGGGTTTGGCGCCGGAGCCAACCGCGCCAGAAGCGGTACAGGCCGGCGCGGATGTGGTCACCTTCAGCGGCGACAAGCTTCTCGGTGGTCCCCAGGCGGGGATTGCGATCGGACGCCGCGAGTACATCGAGCGAATGCGATCCAATCCCCTCGCGCGCGCCTTGCGCATCGACAAACTCACTCTTGCCGCGCTGGAGGTCGTCCTGCGGGACTATCTCTCGCCCGACGAGCTCGCTCATCGGAGCCCGACCCTGGGGTTGTTGAGCGCCGATGCCGCGACTCTTCGCCGACGTGCGGACTCGCTCCTCCGCCGTCTGCGCACCGGCTGTCCAGCGCCGTTCACCTTCGCCAAGCGCCCTACGTCGGCCCAGGTCGGCGGCGGGGCCCAGGCGAGCACCCTACTACCGAGCTTCGGCGTGGTCGTCCGTCATCCCGCCTGGCCACCAGCCAGACTGGAAACCCACCTTCGCACCGGGAGCCCACCAGTGATCGGCCGCATACAGGAAGGAGAGCTACTGGTCGACGTGCGCTGTCTGCTCCCGGGTGATGGGGCGGTGCTGGTGCGCCGATTACGCGAGATTGCCGGCGAGGCCCGCTCCGACATCGAGGGGGTTTAGGGTCAACACCTCGCGATTTCCCACCCGTGGCAAATTGAGGCGAATTGCCGACAGGAACGGAGGGTGGAGGTCGCTGGGGGCGGATAAACGATAGACCGCGGCCCGAACCTGGTGCCCGTGGGACGAGAAAAACCGCCTCAGTACCACCTTCTCGATCACCTCGGACGAGAGGGCGGCGGGATGGTGCAGGGCTACCCGAACCTCGGTCTCGGTGGTGCGCTCGATGAGATCACGTTCCCCGATCCCGCTACCGTCCACCGGGATTTCACGTACGGTACCCGCGTCCCCTTGTATCACGATGAACGACACGGCCATGGGGACACCATCCGCGTTGCGATCGCTGTAAATGACGAGGTTGTGCAATGCCTCGACGCGACGCGGGGACTCGAAGGGCATGGCCCGATCCGGCCGCGGTTGCGCTTCACCCTCGTTCTCTTGAGGATCGTTGTTCCGCCACCGCTCCACCCGTGCAAAGGCCTGATGGTATCGGCCGCGGACCGTCAGGAGGATGGTTTCACGCTGGGGTGCCCGACTCACCAGGCCGCGGTACTTCGGTCCGCGCAACACCTGTTCGACCTGCTCGATCTCCTTGAAGCGAGCCAGTGCCCGCTTGTAGAACTTCTCCGCCTGGCGCAGCACCGCGGCATCGCCGAGCTCGACCCCGCGGTTGCAGAGATCCTCAAACTCGCCGATGTCGTTTTGCAGAATGGCTTGGTTGCGCTCAATGCTCCTCTCAAGTCGCTCGACATAGTTGGTTAGAACGGACATCGCGAGACCTCGTTGTGTTGAATCCGGTGCGGGTGTTGGAAGGTTCGGACACGTCATCGAAGACGACGCATCGCAGAACCCATTGACAAGCCACGTTTTGCTGTTCGTAGAGACATAATCTGTCGTCCCTGTTGCAAGCGTCGGGCCACCGTCTCACGACACCCGAGCAGCGCACGGCCGCTCCCCACATCTTCCACCGGGGACCAATGCTGGCAAGGTTTTGCCAGCGACAACACGCCCCACCACGGGTGGCCCCCACGTCGGCGGCAAACGCCCGTATCACCGTCACGGCACAGCGACACGGCAGCCACCGTCCACTTCGCCCCACCCTGCGTCGCTAGTAGGAATGAGGGCGCTGAATTGCAGGGCCGGTGCCGGCTTCCGGTGCGGAGGCATGCTTGCCGTGAGATTCCAATCGGGGCCCAGCGCTGCGGTTTCGCAGTCTCGCACCCCTGTTGCGAGACGCAGGCGGCCGGCGACCGAGAGCCATGTGTACCCGCGAAAACTGGGGCGCGCATCAAGCCGGACGAGCGCGCGTTACACGCTACAGAGACGATCCTGCGCGGCGACGAACTCGACCACCTCGCCCGCGACTCCGGCGGCGTCCAACGTCAGGATGCCCACGGAGCGCGGGCGTCCGCGCCGTCGTGGGCCAGCCGCGCCGGGATTGAAGTAGAGGATGGGGCCAACACGGCGGTTGTGCGGCTGGTGGGAATGACCCGAGATCACACAGACCACCCCATCGGCAGCCGGATCTGCGCGGAGCTCCTCCACGTCGTGGATGACCCGCAGGCGGTGGCCATCCAGCTCAAGGTCGCAGACCTCTGGTAGCTCAATCACATCAGGAAGCAGGTCATTGTTTCCCCGCACCACTGTGGTCGGCGCTACGGCCCGCAAGGCGCAAATCACCTCCGGCCCGCAGATATCTCCAGCGTGGATGATGTGATCGACCCCCTTGAAGAGCGCCATGATCTCAGAGGGAAGCTGATCATGGGTGTCGGCGATCACCCCGATACGCATATTCTCGTCCCTTCCTGCATCTACCATCCGTGTCGCGAAGGCAGACACATAGAGGGATGAGCTGCAATAGTCCAGCCACCCGTCCGCGGTCCCGCAATGGAACCGACATCAAGCGGCAGCGTCTTGGGCATTCAGGATCGGGCGTGCGACGGCACCGCTGGCACGCGCCGTCGGTTCCCGACAGACCATACGTCGCAGTAGATCCTGCACCACAGGAACGGCGAGGCCCTCGGCCGCCTCTTCCGCAGATAGGCTGTCTTGTACCGCCGCGACGAGCTCATACAAGGTCGTCGTCATGCCACAATCGCGTGAATGTCTATGCTCCATTGGATCCTCCCAGTCGGGGTTTGCACCGTCGAGAGCAACCCTGGTGCCAGCTTTCCCACAGCTCTAGCCATCCCTGACGACAGCCACACAATCTGTTGATCAAAAAGGAACCTGCCCGGAACTGGCTGCCCCAATCGCCACTGCAAAGCCGCGGCGGCGTGACGGTCGTTCTGACGCATACCGTCAATCGCCCGGCCGTGCGGCACTCAGCGCCTTCAGGAGTGCGCCAGGTGATCACCTTGGCGTCGCCTCCGCGTGGCAGCGAAGGGGTGACCACAAAGCCCACGACACTGTCGGGCCAGGCCACAACCCCGTCGACAACCATCGGCAAGCCAGACGTTCTACGGGCCGCGGCTGGAGCGGGCGACGGGATTCGAACCCGCGACAACCAGCTTGGGAAGCTGGGACTCTACCAGCTGAGTTACACCCGCCGAGCTACGTCCCCATAGGCAATATTAGGTTGAAGCAGCGCCCCCGCGGGTGGCAACTACAAAACCGGCAGCGCCATTTAGCCCTTGGCTACGCTAAATCACTCTTTCATGCTAAAAACCTCCCTCAATTTGGGGTTTTTAAGACAACGGCCCTATGCACGTCCTGATCACCGATGACGATGCCCAGATGCGGGACATGCTCGCCCGGTTTCTAGAGGGCCGTGGCGATGCGGTCGAGGAGGCATCGGGCGGCCATGCTGCCTTGGCGGCGCTCGAACGCTACCCGGTCGATGTCGTGATCACTGACGTCCGGATGCCGGAGATGAGCGGCGTCGAGCTCACCCACGAAGTGAAGGCCCACCACCCGGATTGCTCGGTGGTCGTAATGACTGCCTTTGGATCTGTACAGATGGCCGTCGAGGCGATGCGCGCCGGTGCCACCGATTACATCTCCAAGCCGTTCAAGATGGATGAGATCGAGCTCATCCTAAGGCGGATCGAGGAGGAACGCCGGCTACGCTGCCAGGTCAACACGCTACAGAGGCAGGTGGAAGACCGCTTCCAGTTCGCCAACATCCTGGGCAAGAGCCCGGCGATGCAGCACATCTTCGGACTGATCGAACAGATCGCGCCGACACGGTCCAACGTCCTGATCACCGGCGCCTCGGGCACCGGCAAGGAGCTGGTCGCTCGTGCCATCCACTACAACAGTCCGCGGCGCGCGGCACCGTTCATCCCCATCAACTGCTCCGCAATTCCTGAGCAACTCTTGGAAAGCGAGTTGTTCGGCCATGTCAAGGGTGCCTTCACCGGCGCGGAACGGGACAAGAAGGGAATCTTCGAGGAGGCCGGCGGTGGCACCGTGTTTCTCGACGAGATCGGAGACATGGACGAGGGTTTGCAGGTCAAACTGCTCCGGGTGATACAGGAACGCGAGGTTCGCCGCGTCGGCAGTAACGAAACCCTGCCTGTCAACTTCCGCGTGATCGCCGCGACCCATCGTGACCTCGAAGCCGAGATGGAAGCGGGACACTTCCGCGAGGATCTCTTCTACCGGCTGGGAGTGATTACGGTCACCCTGCCCCCGCTCGCAGCACGCCGCGAGGACATCCCTCTCTTGGCCGAGCACTTCCTTGCCAAGCACGCCCATAGTAACCAGAGGCAGGTGACATCCATCGATCCGGAGGTCATGCGGATCCTCCTCGACTATGACTGGCCCGGCAACGTCCGTCAGCTCGAGAACGTGATCGAGCGGGGTGTGGTGCTGTGCCGTGGCGACCGCCTGCAGAGCGACTGCCTGCCGTCGAGACTCACCGGAGCGGTAAAGGATCATACCAGCCTCGGTGAGACTGCAGACCTGCCCCTCGCAGAGCTGGAGCGACGGCACATCCGTGCCACCCTCGAACGCCATAACTGGCATCGGGTAAAGGTCGCGGAGATTCTCGGCATAGACCGCCGAACCCTCTACCGCAAGATCAAGGAGTACGGGTTCGAAGAGGATGAAAGTGGAGGACCTAGCCTCTGATCTCGGCATGCATGTCATCGCGAGGCATCGTTATCCAGACCTCCAGGCCGATGTATCGCCCAGGCCGTTCCTTGGTGGCGAGCGTCGCAGCGGGATCGCTCTGCTGCGACGGAATGGAAAGACGTGCCCGGGACGTGCGTCTACCACCGCCCGCGCTCCATCCTCGGAGGCGCGGACCCGACGATCGTTGATGCACAACGGCGGTTAAACCGTGGCCGACACACCGAACTCCGTTCCAGCATCACAGCCACCGCCGGAAGGCCGACCCCGGCGCCGGTTTCTTCGATTTACCGACGACGATGCACGGCGGCTGCGTGATCTGAGCAACGAGATCGACCCACATCTGCCCGAGGTCGTCGACGAGTTCTACAGCCATCTTCTCCGTTTCGAGCCACTGCGGCTCCTCCTGGAAGAGCCGGGGCGAATCGATCGCCTGCGCGGAATTCTGGTGGCGTACTTGCGGGAGATGTTCGCCGGGGACTACGGCGCCGCGTATCAAGAAAAGCGGCGACGAGTGGGCGAACGCCACCTCGAGTGTGGCCTCGACACACGCTGGTACCTGGGCAGCTTCAACATCCTGATGCAGCTACTCCTGCCGCATATCGCCCGCATTCACGCGGAGAATCCCAGAGCGATGTTGGAAGCCACAACGTCGCTTAGCCGCCTGATGACCCTCGATCAGGAGCTCGCGCTGGATCGTTACATCGAGCTTCACACACGCAAACTCGATGATGCCAACAAGGTCCTGCAAGAGTACGCGGACAACCTTCAGGCGATGGTCGAGCGACGCACACAGGAGCTGATCCGTTCGGGACGCTTTGTGCTCATCGGCGAGCTCGCTTCGGGTCTTGCTCACGAGATCGGCACACCGCTCAATATCATCTCCGGCACCGCCGACTGGCTGCGCTCGGAGCTACCGCCGGACAGTCCGCACCGCCGGGAGCTAGACACCATCGCCCGGCAGACCGAGCGCATCACCAATCTCGTGTGGCAACTCCTGCGCTTCACGCGGCCGGACGAGGCGGAGCTCGTGCCAACTCGCGTGCGTGACGTCCTCGACCAGGCCGTGACCTTTCTCCAGCACCGTTTCGAAAAGCATCGCATCGGCGTCGACCTGGAGATCCCGGACGACCTACCCGACGTCCGTGCCGTACCGGAGCAGCTACAGCAAGTCTTCCTCAACCTCCTGGTGAACGCCGGACACGCGCTGGAGGGGCAGGAGGTCCGACGGATCCAGGTGACTGCCACGCCGATCGACGACGGGGTAGACGTGTGTGTCATCGACACGGGCCGCGGCATTCCCGAGCGCCATGTGCCGCGCCTGTTCGACCCCTTCTTTACCACGAAGCCACCGGGGAAAGGGACCGGCCTCGGCCTCTCCATCACGCAACGCATCCTGGCCGAGCATGACGGCTCGATCCGCGTGATTCCCATGCCCGAAGGCGGCACCTGTTTCACCGTCCACCTCCCAGCCTGGTCAGATCAGTAACCGGAAACCCTCCGCAGGACGCGCCACGGCGAATGGAAGCTACTCCCAGCGAGCCGTCGCAGCCATAGCGTCGGCCCACGGCAACGACCTACTACGCTCGGTCGTTTACCATCGACGGAGGCTGCCCGGTCACCTCCAGGACGCTCTGCCACAGCGTACCGTGGGGAGAGATCGAGTTGCGCTGCGAGACCACCGGCGAGATTGGCACATGGGTAAAGACGTTGTTCCACTTGCCCACCACCATGTCGGTCTTCCCGGCCATGGCGGCGTGTACGGCGTTGAAGGCGAGCAGCAGACAGTAAATGGAATCCGAGGCGTTGGCCGGGGCAGACCGAACGATGTAACTGGGGTCGATGTACTTGAGGTTGGCCTCCATGCCGATCCCCCGAAAGTAGCTGTTAATGCGCTCCTTAAGGAAGCCTCCGATGTCATTCAGACGCAGGTTGCCGGAGGCGTCGTGCCGGGCCTCGGCGTGGAAGAACTCCTGACCCGCACCCTCGGCGGCCAGGATCACCGCGTGGTGGCGTCGTGCCAACCGCGCCCGCAACGTCTCCAGCAGGCCGTTCGGCCCGTCGAGATCGAACGGCACCTCGGGCACCAACACAAAGTTGGCGTCGTTGAGGGCCAGGGCGGCACTCGCCGCCAGGTAACCGGAGTGGCGCCCCATCAGCTTGACCAGGCCGATGCCATTGGGCGCGCCCTCGGCTTCGGAGTGTGCGCTGCGGATCGCGTCGATCCCGACGGTGAACGCGGTCTCATATCCGAAGGTCTTCTCGATGTAACACATGTCGTTGTCGATGGTCTTGGGCAGGCCGATCACCGCGATCTTCAGACCGCGGGCGGTGATCTCCTCATGGATGCGATGAGCTCCGCGCAGCGTGCCGTCACCGCCGATACAAAACAGAATGTTGATGTTCATCCGCTCGAGCGCGTCCACCATGACACCGATGTCCTGCTCCCCCCGGGACGAGCTCAGAAACGAGCCACCGACGGTGTGGATATGGGCTACCATTTTCGGGTCGAGCTCCCAGACGTCGTGGCCGTAGCTCGGAACGAGCCCTTGATAGCCGTAGCGGATGCCCAAGATATTGCGTACCGCGTAGCGGTAATGAAGGCACATCACCAAGGCACGGATCACGTCGTTGATCCCCGGGCAGAGGCCGCCACACGATACGACCGCGGCCTTCACCTTCGAGGGGTCAAAGTAAATCTTCCGGCGCGGCCCAGCCTGTTCAAACCCCGGAAACTCCTCGCCCCGTTCCTGATACGGCCGGAGCCCCTGCCGGAAGACGTTGTACAGCACGCGCTCCTCATCCGAGATGAACTCGGTGGTCCGCACCGGAGAGTCGATGCGGCAGGGCCCTAACTGACGAATGGAAAAATCGACTGGCTCAAGCAGGCTCATCCGGCTCTCCTTACGAGGGGCAGCAACGAAATCGTCGGGTCGCGTTTAAGAGCCGATTTTTTTACCATCTTTCCTGCTAAGTTACGCCCTCTCTTCTCACACCGGGGTGTCATGAAAGCAATCCAGCAATTCCACGTCCTGCCCACCCTGCCGCCCCAGCTGGCCCGTCTTCACGATCTGGCCATGAACCTCCACTGGGCCTGGGACCCAGATACGATCGGGCTTTTCCGCCGTCTCGACCCCGAACTCTGGGAGACAACCGGAAGAAATCCGGTCGCGCTGCTCGGTCAGGTGAGCCAGAAGCGGCTGGCACAGCTCGCTGACGACGATCGCTTCGTTGCCCATCTGCGACGGGTGGCAGGCGCGTTTGACGAGTACCTGCGGGCGGAAAGCGCCTGGTATGACCGCTGCCATCCGCAACCGAATACCGCGTGCATCGCCTATTTCTGTGCCGAGTTCGGCATCACCGACTGCCTGGCGATCTACTCGGGCGGTCTCGGCATCCTCGCCGGCGACCATCTGAAGTCATCGTCCGACCTCGGCGTACCCCTGGTCGGCGTCGGCCTGTTCTATCAGGGTGGGTATTTTCGCCAGTACCTGAACGCGGATGGCTGGCAGCAGGAACGCTACCCCCTGAACCAGGTCGACCAGATGCCCATCACCCTCGTGCGCGACGACGAGGGCGAGCCGGTGACGGTGATCATGCACGACGGCGAGCGGGCGCTGAAGCTCCACGTCTGGCTCGCGCAGGTCGGGCGCGTACGCCTCTACCTCCTCGATAGCAACGTCGCCGCCAATACCCTGGAACAGCGTGCCATCACGGGTGAGCTATACGGTGGCGATCAAGAGATGCGCATCCGGCAGGAACGGGTCCTGGGAATCGGTGGGGTGCGTGCCCTCAAGGCTCTGGGGATTGATTGTCGAGTCTTCCACATGAACGAGGGGCACGCGGGCTTCCTCGCGATCGAGCGGATCCGCGAGGCGCGGGTGGAGCACGGTCTTACATTCGACGAGGCGATCGAGTACGCGCGCGCGAGTCAGGTCTTCACCACCCACACCCCGGTCCCTGCCGGAATCGACCTCTTCGAGCCACAGCTGATGGACCGCTATTTCCAGCGGGCCTATGCGGAGCTTGGCATCAGCCGCGAGCAGTTCCTGGCCCTGGGGCGCCACGATTCGGGGGATCCTAATGCCCCGTTCTCCATGGCGATCCTCTGCCTGCGCCTGTCGCGCCACGCCAATGGCGTCAGCCGCCTGCACGGCCAGGAGTCCCGGCGCATGTTCAAGGACCTCTACCCCGGCGTGGTCGATCAGGAGGTACCGATCTCCCACGTCACCAACGGCGTCCACTACCCGAGCTGGATCTCGAAGGAGTTCGCCGACCTCTACGACCGCTACCTGGGACCCCGCTGGGGATACGACCCGACCGATGCCGAGATCTGGCAGCGCGTCAAGGAGATCCCGGACGAGGAGCTGTGGCGCACGCACACGCGGCGGCGGGAACGGCTGGTCGCCTTCGCACGCCGATGTTTGGTCGATCAGCTCTCCTCCCGCAGTGCCCCTCCGTCGCACGTGCGATTGGCGCACCAGGCCCTCAACGCCAATACCCTCACCATCGGCTTCGCCCGTCGCTTCGCCACGTACAAGCGGGCGGTGCTATTGCTCCACGACCCCGAGCGCCTGGTGCGCATCCTCACCGATCCACAGCGCCCCGTACAGATCATCATCGCCGGCAAGGCCCATCCGAAGGACCACGCCGGTAAGGAGCTGATCCGTCAGTGGCTGCATTTTGCTCGTCGCGAGGAGGTCCGTCAGCGGGTGGTCTTCATCGAGGACTACGACATGCACGTGGCGCGTTACATGGTCCAGGGCACGGACGTGTGGCTCAACAACCCGCTCCGGCCCATGGAGGCCTCGGGCACGTCGGGCATGAAGGCGGCCTGTAACGGTGTGCTCAATCTCTCGGTCCTCGACGGCTGGTGGGACGAGGCCTTCCAGCCGGGGATCGGCTGGGCGATCGGCGGCCACGAGGTCTACACCAGCCGTGAGGAACAGGACCGGGTGGAGGCCTCTGCCCTCTACGACCTGTTAGAAAAAGAGGTCGTGCCCCTGTTCTACGAGCGGGGCGCGGATAACGTCCCGGTGGGATGGATCCAGATGATGCAGCATTGTCTGGCAACCCTCGGCCCACTGTTCAGCTCCCACCGTATGGTGTACGACTACGCGGAGCGCTTCTACTCACCGATCGCGTCCCGCTGCAAGTTGGACGAGAGGGTCGAGGAGAAGGAGGCTCAGGCCATGGCGGCGTGGCGCCGGCGCGTGCGGGAAGCGTGGGACGGCGTACGCATCGTCGCGGTTCAAGCGGACGGCGCGCCGGAACAGCGGGTCGGCGACCACATCGCGGTGCGGGTCGAGGTCGAGCTGTCCGGGCTGCCGGCCGACGAGCTCTCCACCCAGCTCTACTACGGCAGCGTGGATCCGCACGGCGAGATCCGGGAGGGCACCCTGCTTCGACTCCACTCACGGGGTGATGGTGCTAACGGACGCGCCGTGTTCGAGGGAGCGATCCCATGCCAGACGAGTGGCAAGGTCGGCTACGCCGTGCGCGTGGTGCCGTTTCACGTCGAGCTGGGTGAGGACATTGCGGGTGGCCTGATCCGCTGGTGGCAAGCGTAGGCGGCGCCTTGCCACGTCGAGCCGTGCGGGGGATGCTGTTTCCCGCAGCATCGGGACAACCATTGCCGGCGGATCGCACCGCGGCCAGCGGGAACCTGCACACCGCTCCGCAACGAGTGCGTTCCGTGCCCGCGATGCGCGCTGTCTGGGAGGGCCGATGTCGGTGGCTCGGGCCGCTGCTGTTTGCCTTCGTTCTGCTGGCGATCGCCGGTGGCTGCCGCGAAGGTGCACCCGCGGTTCATTCCGTCAGCGCGATCCACATGGACACCGTGGTCGACGTGACGGTCGTGGGCGGTGACCGGACGCGGGCCGAGTCCCTGGCCGAGGAAGTGTTTGCGGTCTTCGCCCGAATTGAGGCCGAGATGAGCCGCTACCGCCCCACTAGCACGGTCAGCGAAATCAACGATCGCGCCGGCGGACCCGAATGGACCTCGATCTCGCCGGCGCTGGAGGTCGTACTCCGTGAGGGCCTGCGCATTGCCGCGCTCTCCGATGGCGCCTTCAGCCCGACTTTGGCCGAGGTCAACCGGCTCTGGGCATTCGACAGCGGCGGGCACACCCCGGACCCGGCTGCCCTTGAGGCCGCCGTCAGTCGCGCGGACTGGCATGGGCTGCAACTACGGGAACACCAGGCGCGACTAGCCAACCCGGGCAGCGGGATCGACCTGGGCGGGATCGCCAAGGGCTACGCGGTAGACGAGGCCGCCGACCTGCTGATCGCGCGCGGCGTCACGGGGGCGATCGTCAATGCGGGCGGCGACATGCGTCTCATCGGCCACCGTCCGGACGGCGGCCCATGGCGCATCGGCGTACAGCATCCGCGCGACCCGGACGGCGTGCTCGAAGTCATCCGGGCGACGGATTGCGCGGTCGTCTCCTCCGGCGACTACGAACGCTACTTCCTGGTCGACGGCGTACGCTACCACCACATCATCGTCCCGGAGACAGGCCGCCCAGCTAGGGGTTGCCAAGGGGTGACGGTGGTTGCCGATCGAGCCATGACGGCGGATGGCCTGGCTACCGCCGCCTTCGTCCTCGGCCCCGAAGCGGGCCTCGAACTGCTACGCCGCGCCGGGGCTCAAGCGGCAACCGTGGTTGATTACGCCGGAAGGATCCACCACCTCGACGGCTCACTCGGTAGTCCTCATCCTGACGCAGGGCGTCCCATGCCTACAGGGGACACGCCGTGAGCTTCGGCCATGGCCGTTGGCGACGCGTTACGCGCCCTGGGGACTGGCTGCTCATCGCCATGCTCCTGGTAGGCGCGGCCACGGCCCAGATCTACCTCGCCCGCACCGGCACCGCCGGGGACATGGCGGAGATCCTCGTCGACGGACAGCTTCGCGCACGTATCTCCCTGGATCATCCCGGCGTGACGTCGGTCGAGGGACGCCTGGGCCCGGTGGAGCTGGTGGTCGAGGCGGGGACGATCCGGGTCGCCGACGCGCCGTGCCCCCACAAGGTGTGTGTCCGCATGGGGCGGAAGAGCCGTGCCGGCGAGACCATCGTCTGCGTCCCGAGCCGTCTGCTTGTGCGGATCACCGGCTCACCGCCACCCCGGGAGATCGACGCAATCACGAAGTGAGCAGCGGGCCGCCGGCAGCGATCGGCTCTGCGACTATCAGGAGCGCCGCGCGGACCACTTTTCCTCTAGCGTTGCCTCCTTGGATGGCCGACAACACGGAGCCATCCCTATGCCTATCCAATCAATCCAATCGCAACGAGCTGTCCAATGATCCGACCGTGGCAAGAGCTGGAGGACAAGACGATCGTCACCACGCCGATATTTACTTTGGGGGAGCGGCGCCGCGTCCATCCCGGTACGGGCCACGCCGGCAGCTTCTTCGTCCTTGAGACGTCCCCGTGGGTGAACGTCATCCCAATCACTCCCGAGGGGCAGGTGGTACTGATCCGCCAGTACCGCCACGGCACCCGGCACGTGTGTCTCGAGATTCCCGGCGGCCTGGTCGATCCCGGAGAGGACCCGGCCACGGCGGCCGCCCGTGAGCTCCGGGAGGAGACCGGCTACGGGACCGAGCAGATCGACTACATCGGCGAGGTCCACCCCAACCCGGCGTTTCTCAACAACATCACCTACAGCTATGTAGCACGGGGTGCCCGCCTCGAAGGGCCACCACGTCTGGAACAGACCGAGGACATCGAGGTGGTGACCCATCCCCTCGCCGAGATCCCCGACCTGATCCGTCACCGGGAGATCACCCACGCCCTGGTGATCTGCGCCTTTCACCACCTGCTTCTCAGCGACGGCTCGGAGCCGACACGGCCCTAGCGCTACCGCGTCCCGACGAACCGACGCGCTGCCGCATCCCGTGGAACCGGCACGCCGAGCGCCTCTCCTCATACCGGCAGACCGTCGGCGCAACGCAACGGCTGTAGCAGACTGCCTACACGCCGCGCGACGTGCCAAAGCGCCGCTCATGATCGACCAGGGTCCGGCCGTAGCGTCGCGACCTGCGAGATTTCCTCCTGTTCACAACAAGATACCAGCCTGGCCGCTGCCGACCCGGGCGGACAAACGGCCTGCCAGCGACTCTGTAGCACAACTCCGACAGCTGGCACCTGCCTTGCGTGGGAGCCCCGCGACTCCCAGCAACAATTGAGCAAATGACCCGGTCACGCCAGCGCCCGCAGCGCGGTGTCGATCTCTTCCAATCCAACTCAGAGGTGTCATCGTGAAGCCGAGACTCAGCGGTGTTTGGTCAGACGTGCGGACCCCACGGGCACGGGGCGGCGCGGGCAACCGTTTCATAGGCGTCCTATCCACGACCCTATTCGCCGCGGTGATCGCCGGCACCGTGAGCCCAGGGTCGGCGATGGCCCAGCCGAATGGCTGGGCCCAGGGTCGCATCCTCGTGCGGCCGTCCGCAGGCCTCTCGGAGGAGGCGCTCGCCGAAATCCTCGCCAACCGCGGCGGACGATCGATCTCCCATAACCAGCGGATCGGCCTGCACATCGTGGCAGTACCGCCCGAGGCCGAGTGGGCGATCGCCAAGGCCCTGTCGAAGAGCCCACTGATCGATTTCGCCGAGCCGGACATGCTGGTCGAGCCGTCGGAGATCCTTCCGGACGACCCGAAGTTCCCTAACGAGTGGCACCTTCCCAAGATCCAGGCGCCGACCGCCTGGGAGACCAGCACCGGTGGCGGCATCACGGTCGCCATCCTTGACACCGGCGTCGATCCCGATCACCCGGAGCTCGTGAACCGGCTCGTGCCGGGCTGGAACTCCGCCTCCCTCAGTGACGACTCCACCCCAGTCCACGGCCACGGGACCTGGGTGGCCGGGGTGGTGGCTGCCGAGACCAACAACGGCGTCGGCGTCGCCTCCATCGCGTATGGCGCCCATCTGATGCCGATCCGGGTGACCAACTCCAGCGACGGCTACGCCTACTACAGCGACATCGCACGCGCGGTCACCTGGGCCGCGGATCAGGGCGCCCAGGTCGCCAATATCAGCTACGACGTCACCAGCAGCGCCGCCATCTCGTCGGCCGCGCAATACATGCGCAGCAAGGGCGGGGTCGTGGTGGTGGCCGCCGGCAACAGCGGCGGTAACCCGGGTTATGGCGACAACCCGTACATGATCTCGGTCTCCGCGACCACCAGCGGCGACGCCAAGGCGAGCTGGTCCAGCTACGGGGATTACGTCGATGTTTCCGCGCCAGGGGCCAAGATCCTGTCCACCAGCGACGGTGGTGGTTACTCGACCGTCTCCGGCACCTCGTTTGCGAGTCCCACCACCGCCGGCGTCGTCGCCCTGATCATGGGAGCGAATGGCGCCCTCGCGCCGAGCGACGTGGAGTCGATTCTGGAGTCGACCGCCGACGACCTCGGCTCCACCGGCTGGGATCCGTCCTTCGGCTTCGGACGTGTGAACGCCGCAGCTGCGGTACAGGCCGCCGTGGCGACTGACCCCGGTGATCTCCAGTCCCCGGCGGCCGCCATCACCTCGCCTGCCGGCGGCGCCACGGTCGCCGGCTGGGTTGCGGTGGCGGTGAGCGCCACGGACAACGTCGGTGTCGGCCGCGTAGAGCTTTACGCCGACGGGAGCCTGGTGGGCACGGATCTGACGGCGCCGTACCAGTTCAGCTGGGACTCCACCCAGGCCGGTGACGGCGCGGCCACCCTCACCGCCCGCGCCTTCGACGACGCTGGCAACCGCGGCGATGCGCCACCGGTGACGTTGACCGTCGACAATGCCCCCGATGTCGCCGACACGACGCCGCCCGCGGTATCCATCGCCAGCCCGTCCGACGGTGCCACCGTGAGCGGCAATGTGACCCTCTCCGCCCACGCCACCGACGACGTCGGAGTGGCCCTCCTGACCATCTACGTGGACGGTCAGACGACCTGCGCGGGCAACGGGGCCAGCGTCTCCTGTGGCTGGAACACCCGCAAGCTCAGCGGCAGCCACACGATCAGCGCCCGGGCCGAGGACGGTGCCGGTAATGCCGCGACCACCTCCATCTCGGTCACCGTCGCCAGCTCGACGAAGGGCGGCGGTGGTAGCAAGGGAGGGGGCGGGAAAGGCGGTGGCGGCAAGGGGGGCGGGAAGAAGAAGTAAGAACCGCTAGCTAAACGCGGCAAACGACAAGGGGGCACCGGCGTAGCCGGTGCCCCCTTTTCTTGTTGTCCAACGACCCGAGCCGTCGACTAACCGCTCCGCCGCCGCACCGCCAAGCCGACACCCACCAACCCGAGCCCCATCAGCACGACGGTACCGGGCTCAGGGACCCCGGGAATGTCGGTCGGCGTACCCCCGGGGGGTGTGCCTTCTCCGTTTCTGACAAACAGGCTTAAGTCCGACAGACCCTGGAAGTTGCCGTTCTTGTTGGTGATCTGCACGGCGAAGGTCCCCCTGCCGGAGTTCGATCCCAGGTCTAGGAACTCGTCGTCGAAGAGGTAGCCACCGCGGCCCTGGCTGCTCTTCAGCACCACCACGAAATCGAGAAACAGAGGCAGATCCTGGGGTACCGGATCAATCCAGGTGAGCA
>JASFUG010000010.1:0-23794 GCA_050050395.1 Nitrospirota bacterium | reverse complement strand
CGCCCGATGCCACGAGACCATCTATGCGGTGTACAAGGAGAGTGTCCACGGCGCGGCGTTGTTGTCGGAGCAGAATCAGGATGTGCCGGTCTGTTCCGACTGCCACCGCGCACACGACATCTCGGATCCGAGAACCGCAGAGTTCCACCTCACGATCCCCGACATCTGCGGGAACTGTCACTCCAATAGCCGCATCGCAGAAAAGTACGGCCTATCCACCCAAGTGGTGGAGACCTACATCCAGGACTTCCACGGCGTCACCCTCCGCTTCTACAAGAAGGAGGGGGGCATGAACCCCATTGCCACCTGCACCGACTGCCACGGCATCCACGATATCGCAAAGATCACCGATCCCGGATCACCGATCGTCAAGGCGAACCTCGTGAAGCGGTGTCGGAAATGCCATCCCGACGCCACGGACGACTTCCCAAGCAGCTGGATCTCTCACTACGAGGCGAGCTTCGACAAGGCACCGGCCGTCTTCCTGGTAAACCTGGCCTACAAGATCTTCATCCCCTTCATGGTCATCGGGCTCGGGCTGCAGGTTCTGCTCCACGTCTGGCGATATGCGATCAACCGGTGAGGAGGGAGGAGCCGTGACTCGGACGCGAAACACCGCCACCTATCTCCGGCGACTGGGACCGCTGCGCATCACCGAGCACTGGTTGAACGCCGCGGTGTTCGTGGTCTTGGTCGTCACCGGGCTGTCGCAGAAGTTCCATGACGCGACGACATCCCAGTGGCTGATCGAAGTCCTCGGCGGTATCGACTCCGTCCGGATCATTCATCGCGTTACCGGGATGGGCCTCATCGCGTTGACCACGGTGCACATATTGATCGCCGTGTACGGCGTCGTCGTCCGGCGCTGGCAGCCGACCATGATCATCCACAAAAAGGACTTCGCGGACGTCGTCGACAACCTGCGGTACTACCTCGGCCTCACAAACCACGCCGCACTGTGCGACCGTTACGACTACAAGCAGAAGTTCGAATACTGGGGCGTGCTGATCGGCAGTCTTCTGATGGCCGCAACAGGCCTATCGCTGTGGTTTCCGACCCTCGTGGTACGCTTCCTCCCCGGCGAGCTCATCCCCATCGCGAAGGCGCTCCATACCAATGAGGCGCTCCTCGCGCTGCTGGTCATCGTCGTCTGGCACATCTACAACGCCGTCTTCAGTCCCGAGGTCTTTCCGATCGACACCACCATCTTCACGGGCAAGATCTCCCGCGAGCGGATGCTCCACGAGCACCCCATCGAGCTGGCGCGGATCGAAGCCAAGTCCGTCAGGGAACTCCTCGGCGAACACGAAAACGTATCCATGGCCGCCGATGAAGAGGCGCGAAACCCGCCACAGGACTGAGGCAGTCTGCGCCTATTTAACGATGCCCTTTTGCAGGGCAAACTTGATGAGCGCAGCTCGCGACCGGATTCCGAGCTTCTCGGAAATGTTGGTTTGATGAGCCACCACGGTCTTGGGACTGATATTTAGCAACGCCGCGATCTCCTTGTGGCTGCTCCCCTCGGCGATCAGCTTGAGCACCTGTTTTTCCCGGTCGCTCAGACTTTCATAGGGGTCGTCGACGGCGATCGCATTCCGTCCGAGATAGCCATCCACCACCCCGGCGGCAATCGCGGGATAGAGGTAACACTCCCCGCGGTGCACGGCCCGGATCGCGGAGACCAGGTCGGTGCCCACCGCATGCTTGAGGATGTACCCCGAAACGCCCGCCTTGAACAGGCGGCTGACATACTCTTTGTCGTCGTACTGGCTAAGGATCAGAATCTTGATGTCCGGGTGGAGTTTGCGAATCTCCAGCGTCGCCTCGAGGCCCCCGAGTCCTGGCATGGCGATGTCCATCAGGATGATGTCGGGATGGAGCTTGCCCGCCTTCCCGACCGCTTCCTGACCGTTCGCGGCCGTACCGACAATCTCGATCTGATCGTGGGGGCTCAACAGGGCGGTGATGCCCTCCCTGACCAGGGCGTGGTCGTCTGCGATAAGGATCTTGATCATCGCCGCTCCCGGTGAACCGTCACCCGCATCGTGACCGCGCGTCGCCGTGAGTACCAGGCGGAGGGCACCGTTCGTGACCGGTCGAAGAGGCGATGCCCACAGTCGCGCCGGCGAAGAACGGGCAGCGGCGCGCGCCGTGGACCGGGCGCCACCGATCCCGGCGCCTCGCGTGGCGTCCGCTCGTCTTGTCTCGACCGGGGCTCCGCGTCCGGATCCAGGGGGGGCGCGGGAGATGGAAGACGCGGGCGAAGCAGCGGCATGGCACGCGATCCATGCTAGCCCGGCACCACGACCGTGATCTCCGTCCCTGCTCCCGGGTTCGAGCAGATGGTCATCTCTCCATCGAGAAGAGCGACGCGCTCCTTCATCCCGAGAATTCCGTAGCCGGCCGCCTCCGCGTCGTCGCCGGAATCGCTCGCCAGGCGATTGGGATCGAATCCGATGCCATCATCCTGGACTCGCAGAACCCAGCGCCCCCCCTCCAGACGGAGAGTCACCTGCACGTGTGTGGCGTGCGCGTGTTTGACGATGTTGGTAACCGCTTCCTGGATGACCCGGAACAGCAGCAGCTCGGTCTGTGCGCGCTCCAGTCTCGGGCCCACGCGGGCTCCGTCTTCGCCCCACGCCGCATCCACCTCCAGGCGGTGGTCGATATTCCGATCCCGGAGCCGGCTCTCCAGAACCCAGCGGATAGCCGACTCGAGGCCGAGATCGTCGAGCACGGGGGGCCGCAGGTCCCGGATCAATCGATGCAGCCCCCGGAGGGTCGCCAGACAATGTTCCCGGATCGTGGCGAGGCGGTCGCGCTGTGGGTCCTCGGGCGGGACGGAGGAACGGACGGCGTCGAGCGACATGAGGATGGCATTCAGCGCCTGACTCGTGTCGTCGTGGAGTTCCCTGGCGACCCGCTTCCGCTCCTCCTCCTCTGCCGTGATCAATCTCTTGAGCAAGAGCTGTAGCTTCTCATGACTCGCCGCCAGGTCCCGTGTTCGGTCCGCGACCCGCTGTTCGAGCACCAGGTTTTGCCGCTGAATACTCTCCAGGGAGTAGGCTAGCCGGACGCGCATCTCGTCGAAGCTTGTCGCCAGCGACCCGAGCTCGTCCGAGCTCTGCACCGCCACCGGCCACGAAAGATTACCCTGCCCGATCCTCTTGGCCGCCCAGGCAAGCTCCCGTACGGGACGCACGATGCTGCGGCTCAATCCCAGGGACAAGAGCAGGGCCGTGGCGAGCGACAGGAGACCGAGGACGGCGAACCGCACCTTCAAGTCGGAGGAGGGTGCGAACACGATCTCCCGCGGTTCACGGACCGTAACCCCCCACGGCGCCAACGACAGCGGTGCAAAGGCGAGCGTGTCTTCCGTTCTCTCGGCGCGCGGTCCCTCCTGTTCGTGACAGCGGTGGCAAGTGCCGACGACACTCCTTCTCTGGTGGATCAGGTTACCGAGGAACTCGTCGTGATCCGTACGGGTAAGGACACGATGGGAATCGTTCGACGCGATGACGATACCACGGCTATCGATCAGCTCGATGAGTCGGGAGGGCTGGGAAGGCACTGCCTGGATGATGCGGGAGAACTCATAGCTGGTCGGATTGATCTCGCCCCCGGCGACACCGATGGTCTCCCCATCCCGGCCGTGCAACGGAACCAACGCGTAGATCACCTTTCTCCCCGTGATCTCTTCCGTGTAGACATCGGAGATGACCGGCTTTTCCGCCGCGACGGCCCCGCTCACATACGGCATACTCAGGAAGTCAAGCCCAGCGTCCCCGGGATCTGGATAGCCAAGAATCAGCTGGCCACGACGATCGAGAACGAAAATTCCATCGCTGAATATCGAGTATTCATATGCCCTTCTTATGGCTTTCAGTTCCGGATCGGGATCGTTGTCCTGCAAGTCGAACTCACCGGCGATCGACATGTCGTAGAGCCTGGTAAGATTGCTCTCGATCACATAGTCGAAGTCATCGCTGACGATTTGCGCAAGGGTAAGGCGCGCATCTAATGAGCTCTTGATGCTATGGCGGACGCTGAGATAGCTGACCACAGCAAGACCAACAAATATCATCAGCATGCTCATGACGATGATGACGAGGATTCGTTTCTGCATGGTCAATCGGCCCACCGGTTACCGGGTCTTTCTGGATCCACAAAGATCGTCACCGTCGGTAACGGCTCGGTCCACCGCAGGTGAGAATTCACGCGCGCGCTCGGGCCAACAACAGGCCGAAGACCAGATTCACCGCGCTAGTGCTAACGCATTGGTCCGCCGCCACGGCATCTCCCGTCTCGCGAGGAGTGAGCCCCAGTTTACTGGACTCGCAGGGCGGAAACACCATCCTAGTCAGCAGGACCGATAGGGGCGCCGGCGGCCAATAATCGGTACCACGGAGGACCCTGCCGCCGCGAGCGCGGCTGCCCCTGTAACCGACCGGCAATGAGCTGCTAGAACCGAGGTGATTCTCGACTTCCCGCTGGACCGGCTGCGGCGCGTGTGCCACCGCAGCCACTCCGGCTGCCATGGCCCAGCGATAGACGATGTCCCTCGCCGACCTCCTAGTCACCCTGCCGGGCAGATATCTCGTCGAGTCGGTATGCCATTCACTGACCGCCGCGGTCGTCGTGGAAGGCGCCGTGCGCGCATGGGCTATCCGCCAGCCCGTCGTCCAGCAACGTCTGCGGACCCTCGTGATCTTCCTCCCCGTGTTCACCTTTCCCGCGTACCACCTCGTCGATCGCCACCGTGGAGCGATGTCGTCGCGTCTCCACGCCCTGTTGAACAGCGACGGGTGGCTTTACCTCGAGCCGTGTCGAGGTCTTCCGCTCTACGCGGTCTTCTTCCTGCTGCTCGTCCTGACAGCAGTCGTCTTCTTGGTCCAGGAACTGGTGCCGATCATCCGCCACCTGCGTGGGTCGGGAAAGGCCGGATACCGGCGACTCACGCCCATGGACGAAACCGCTATGGCCGCCACGTTACAGGGAATACCGGGCAAGAAACCCGACATCGCGCTTCTCGATATCGACGATCCGTTGATCTTCTCCGCGACTGGGTCGGATGCGACGATCTACGTGTCGCGAGGGCTTCGGGAGGTGCTGACGTCGGGCCAGTTGCAGGCGGCCATCGCACATGAGCTAGCACACATCAGGAGAAGCCAAAGCTCAACGCTCGTCGTTCTATTTCTTCTCCGTATCGCCATGTTTTTCAATCCGGTCGCTCTGATCGAGTTCCGGAGGATTGTCCATGCCGAGGAGGACATTTGCGACGACGTCGCGATATCGTGGACCAACAAGCCCGAAGACCTCGCCGCCGCGCTCGAGCGGCTCTTTGAGGGTGGAGCGGCACCGACAACGTTTCACGTCGAGAGGATCTCGGACTTACGTTCCGCACTCGAAGAACACAGCCACAAGCTGCATATTGCGGAGAGAATCGCACGTCTACGGGACGTCCAAAGCGATCGCGAAGAGGGGTGGCCCGTGGTGTTTGCCATCGCGGCGCTGGTCATCGTCGCGATGAACTATTACGTGCTCTGAAACTGCTCGGCTGGAGGAGTCATGCGCCGGCATGCCACGTCACTCCCGATCTTCCTGCTTTTCGTCATCGGGCTGATCGCCGCGTTGAAGCTGGTCGACTGGATTCCGGGCGCGTTTCACCCAGGAACAGTGCGTTCATATGCCAACATCGCTGACGCGCGATCTCGTCTCGGTATCGCAAAGGTCTACGTGCCGGCCTATTTTCCGCGGAGCCTGGAGTGGCCGCCGTCGAGAGTCCTCGCCCAGAGCAAGCCTTTCGAGGCGGTGGAGCTGGAGTTCCGAGACGTGGATTCCGGGGCGATCGCGTTGGTTATCACCCAAACAGCATCTCCACGGTTGCGGCAGAGGCCGAGGATCCACCTCGAGCGGATCGAGAAGACTTCCTTGGTGGACCTGAAGGGGCGCGAAGCGATCGTCGAGAGTGGATCCTGTGACAGCGGCGAGCCATGCAGCCGAGTTACGTTCGCCGAAGGAGGTCTCTGGCTAAAGGTCGAGATGCGGTCCTTGCCTGAGGAGCTGCTGGTGCTCGCCCGGAGCATGGTCGGCGTTCGCGAGCCATAGGCCCGATGGGTCGGGGGCACTAGAAGGGGGTGATCTCGAATGGTCGGACGACCCAGCCCCCCGGTGTCTCACGATTATTGGCACAGAGGGGGACGCGCCGGAGACCGGCCGCCCCGCTCCCGAACGCGATTAGCATAGGACCGACCCTGTGACCGACTCGCCGTCCTCTGGCCCCACGGCATCGACTCCCACGAGCTTCGGGACGGTCATCCTCTGTGCTATACACAGCGTACGTCCGTCGTGCCCCCATGTTCATGAAACCTCGCGCGACCGTTACGGCTCTACTCAGAGACCGCTCGCCGTGGCGAACATTTCCGGGTGCGTCATTGCCACCCCGCTGGCCTTTCCGCTGAAGCCCCCCGCGGAATGGCTCCCCCCACACCGGTGACCGCGATTCGGAAAGGTAACGCACCATGCTGAGATTCTTGCGGTACGTGTGGCTGTTCCTCGCCCGCCGGCCCCTGCTCCTGGTGGTCGTCCTGCTCGCATTCGGCGGGGTGGGCCTGACGGCCAACTACTTCGCCCAAGACTACATGGAGAACGATCCGACCTTCTGCAACCAGTGCCACGTGATGGCAAGCGCCTTCGAGGCGTGGAAACAAAGCGTGCACCGCGGCATCAACTGTCACGAGTGCCACCACGCCACCACCGCCGCGAAGAACAAGATGCTGTTCCAGACCATCTTCCTCGCGCCGGAGGAGGTCACCGATCCCTATGTGAAGACCAAAGGCACCGTGAACGTGCCCTTCGAATACTGCGTCAAGTGCCACTGGCGCAAGAATCCCGAGTACCCCAACGCCCCGAAGATCAACCAATCCATGGGTCACGCGGTGCACGTCTACGTCCAGGAAATCGAGTGCGCCCAGTGCCACGCCAGCCAGAGCCTCCATGGATTTCCGGCACGCATGGGCCTGTGCCTCAACTGCCACGAGGGCCAGGTCGACTATTTGCATGGCAGCGCCGGCGGCGAGCCGATCGTGAATTGTCTGAGCTGCCACACGGACAACACCCGCGACATCAAACCGAACCGCCGCACCTGCCTCGCCTGCCACAAACAGTTCGGACCGAACCCGGACGAGCAGCAAGAGCTGATGCACCTGCGGTGTTCGGTCTGTCACAAGCCGCACGATCCCGAACGCACCAAGCCGAAACCGGAGGTCTGCCTGGGCTGCCACAAGGCGATCGGCGAACAAGACGTTCACGCGCTTCATCTCGACGCCGTGGGAAACTGCACCGATTGCCACCGGGCCCACCACTGGCGGTTCACCGCCAACGAGATCGAGGAGACGTGCGGCAACTGCCACGAGCCACGCTCACCCGAGGCGTTCTACCTCCCCCACCTGCAGGTCTCTTTGGCGCAGTAAGCCGGGTTCAGCAACGGCTTCCCGCCGGAGGGAAGTAAGTGCGTCGGGTCCCCTGGCCGCGCGGACCCACAACGTTACCTTCCGCGATCTCACGATTGTCATCGGCGAGCGCCCGCGGGGTGTGCCTGAGCGCGGCGCCGATATTGACCTCGCCACGATGGATCGGCTTAAGTGTGGCGTCAGATTGTCGTGGGCTCTTGCTCCAGCAGCTTGGCGGAGCGAGCTTCGCTTCGGGAGGTGCGAAGTTTCCTACCTCGGTGTCCCTCAGCCACCACTCCGCCCCACGTTACCCGACCTCATCCCTCAAGGAGTTCCCCATGGCGACGCGTGCCTTGGTCCTGGCTTGCTGCGCGGTCCTCATCGGCGGCTCGGCCCACTCCGCCGAGCTACGAGGGCGCCTCACCACCCTGGCCTACACCCAGGAGCGGTTCGACGTCGACGGCAACACTGAGCAGGTCCCGCTGTTCCAGTTCATCTCGCTGAACGCCTACGACCTGGGGAATGAGGCGTTGAGCTTACATCTCGACGGCTTCGGCAAGGTCGACCTGCGTGATCAGACCGATGACCATGACGTCGACGGGGAGCTGACCTACGCCTATCTCCAGTGGCGGGACCGGGATCGGGACCTGTTCGTCCGCGCGGGGCGACAATTCGTCCGCGCCGGTGTCTCCACCGAGTACCTCGACGGCGTGTACGGGGACTGGCTGAGCCGTTACCGTATCGGCTTCCAGGCGTATGCCGGTCGGCAGGTGAATGACGACGCCGGCGGCCGCAGTGGCGACCTGGCCTGGGGGGGGCGGCTCTACACCCGCCAGCCGCGCTTCGAGGTGGGTGCGTCCGCCATGGAGACGCGTGACGACGATCAGGTCGGGTTTGCGCGCCTCGGCCTCGACGGGTGGGCCCGGGTCACGGACAAGGTCGCCATCAACGCCCACGGGTTCTGGGACCGCGTCTCGGAGGAGTGGTACGACTACCAGTTCCTCCTGACCTGGGAGGCGACCACCAAGCTGCTGCTCTCCGCCGACTACGGTCAGATCATCCCGAACCTATTCCTGAGCCACACATCGATCTTCGGCAACCTGATCTTCTCGGACGACAAGCAGCGCGAGCTCGGTCTCCGCGCCGACTACCGGCTCAATGACCGAGTGACCCTTGCCGCCGACGCTCGCCGCTACGATTACAGCGACGGGGACGACGACTGGACCGAAGGGGTCGAGGGTCGCTACCGGTGGGGCAAGGGCTTACGCAACGAGGTCGGCGCCGCGTTCGAGAACCGGCCGGAGTCCAAGAAGACCCACCTCTACGGGCGTTACACCTTCAGCAACCCATGGGTCAACAACCGCTGCGACCTGAACAGACTGTTCTACGGTCTGGACTTGATCCTCTACCACTTCGACGATCCGATCTTCCCGGGTGACCGCCAGCACTACACGTACAGCACGACGGCCACCCTGGGCGCAGACATCGGCGACCACTGGCAGCTCACCGGCAGCGTCGACTACGGCACGCGTCCCGACTACCGCGACTACACCACTGTCACCGCGGGCAGCAGCGAGATCCGGGTGCCGAGCACGCGGCAGTCCGACCTCGGTTTCCGCAGCGACGTCGATGCCTCGGTCAAACTCGTATACAACTTCTAGCCCCTCCCGGTCACAGGAGTCACGGAGATGAACGCCCCCAACACCACCTCCCCCCCCGGGGCCCGGGAGATGTCAGTCTCCTCGCCGACGGTGCGAACCCTGCAAGTGCTCGTCGCAGTGGCGTTGCTCGCGGGCCTCGCCGCGTGCCTGCACATCTTTCGCCAGCCCCCCGATCACTTCGACTTCAGCCACCAGCTCCACGCGGCCGACAACGAGATCCCGTGCCTCGATTGCCACGGTGGCATCCCGGCGGCCACCGATGAGCAGACGCGCGACCTCCCGACCATAGAGGTGTGCCAGCAATGCCATGAGCCGCAGATCGGCGACAGGGACTGCGGCGCCTGCCATACCGATGCGGAGACCCCGGTGGCGGCCAAGGGCGGGGAGGCTATGCCCAAGCGGGTGCGCTACGACCACCCGCTGATCTTCTCCCACCAGAACCACCTACCACGTGTGGACGAAGACTGCCTGGTATGCCACGACCGGGTCCTCGAGGCGAAGCACGTCAACGATGCGAAGCTCCCGACCATGGCCCCGTGCATGACCTGCCATCAGGAGGACTACGACCAGTTGCAGTGCGCCAAATGCCACTCCGACCTCAGCGACCCGCGCTACAAGCCCGTGCTCGCCCGCTTCTCCCACCGCGGCGATTGGCTGCGCAACCATCAGCTCCACTCCGAACAACAGAACTCGACCGCGTGTGCCCAGTGCCATCAGGAAGACTTCTGCGCCGACTGCCACAGTGGCGTGGACAACCAGGTGAAGCCGGAGATCAAGTGGCCACGACGCACCGACCGGCAGTTCATTCACCGCGGCGACTACGTCAGCCGCCACCCGATCGATGCCGAACGCGATGTACAGCAATGTCTGGGCTGCCACCGGGTGAACACCTGTACCGACTGCCATGCCCGTTCCGGCGTGCGCTGGGTACAAGGGGGACAGGACCCGTGGGGCGGCAACCATCCGCTGGTATCCGTCACCGGCGGCTTCCACGACACCTCTCCCGCCGGGATCGCCGCCATCCGCCGCAACATCGTACAATGCGCCGCCTGTCACGAGGGCAGTCGACCCGTGTGCATCGACTGTCACGCGGACGCCGGCGCGGGCGGTCTCGGCATCAACCCTCACCCGCCGGGGTTCGACTCCACCTTCAAACGCACCAACGAGCCGGTGTGTCGTAAGTGCCACACCCCGTAGTACGGAACGCCGCAGGCGATGCCATCGGCAACCTGATCCTACCGCAGCGGATCGGCTCCCGACCTCCGCCCTACGCACTAGCCTCCGTGCCATGGCCAGACCACGGCGCGGAGGCGTTCAGTGGCCCGGGCCGGCGTACAGCGTGAACGGCCCCTGGGCGCCCTGGAGGATGTCCGTCCAGGTGCCTTGCAGGGTGTCGTCCTTGCGGTGGGCGTCGAACAGGAAGAGGTGATCCTTGAACTGCGACCCGCCGTTGGCCCGTGCGCGAAAGATCAGTCCACCGTCCGCCTCGATGTGGACGTCCTCCAGCTCCGCCGCCTGAAACGTGCCGTCGCCCGAGGTGATCGTGCCGTGGACGGCGTCGCCCGACTGTTCCAGGTCAAGGGAGAAGCTCGGGTTTGCGCTTCCGGTCTTGTAGGCGGCGCCGCTCCACTTGCCTCCGAAGTTCGTGTTCGGCGGCGCCTCCGTGGAGGTCGAGGAGCAGGCCCCGAACAAGGCAAAGAGAGCTGAAAGGCAGACCGTCCGGACGAGACGTCGGTTCATCGGGAAGACCCTGGAGAGAGGCCGGGGGAAGCGCCATTGTCACTCGATCTCGGCGCGCTCCTCCGCGGAGATCAGCTCATCGGCGCGGCGCAACAGCATATCGGCGTAGTCCGCGTTGTGGAAGCCGCGGCTCCCGTCGCTGCGCAGGTTCTCGATGATCTCACCGGCCACCACGACACCGGGCGACTGGGCTTCGTGTAGAGCGGCGAAACGGCCGCCAATGCGTTCCAGGTCGGCGCTCACCCGCCTTTGGATCTCGTCCAGGCGATCCACAATCGCGCCCTCGTGACAATCGGCACAGATCTCGCGCACCACCTGCGGGTCGTGCCCCTCGCGGACCCCCGCGTGGCACATGTCGCACTCGACATCGTCGGCCATTACGTCAGGCTCCCCGGAGATCCCCAGGACCGTACCCGCGCGCATCGCCACCTGGGTTGCGTGGCAATCGGTACAGTCGCGCGCCTCGTCGCCGTGGTGGCAGCTCATACAATCCGCACGTTGCTTGGTAATGACACCATGCTGGTTCTTGTTCTCATGACAGGTGTCGCAGGCGATCCCGTTTTCCAGGTGCTTGGGATGTTTGAAGCGAATGCCGTAGGTCGGCTGGACACGTTCCTCGAACCCATCGTGACACTGGTCGCACACTGGCTTGTTGATGGTCTCATGGCGGGGTAGCAGGCTCAGTAGCAGGTGCTCGCCCTTCGGATGGCACTTGAGACAGCTCGTGGTCTCCTGATCGTGGCACTCGAAGCACGCCACCATTCGCGGCCGATTGGTCTGCGGGATGTGCTTGTCGTGCTTGACGTTGTAGTGGCAATCGGTACACAGGGCCCCCACGTCCTGTAGGTGCAGTTTGTGGGGGAACTGGATCTTCATCACGTTGTACTTGAACCCCTCGACATCCGATCGCTCGACCATCTCCGCGTGACAGCGCATGCAATTCTCGTTCACCCGACTGGGGTCGGAGGCGAAGTCCTTGGGGGGTAAGAACGGCACGTGCTCCACGGCGTGGCACTCGGGACACCGTACCTCGGGCGGGTGGACCTTGGAGTCGACGAGGAAGTCCTTGCCCCACATCTGGTAGTGGCAGGTGAGGCAGAAGCGCTGGTCGGAGGTGGTAAAGCGTTCCAGTGCCAGCACGAACACGCTCGGAATCGAGATGATGAACGGCAGCGCGATCAGGAAGTACTTCAGCCGTATCTTCGGGATGTGGATCATGTCGCGACCTTACGCCCTGCTCAGCCAAACCTTGGTATCCATCAACGCCTCGCCGCCCCCGATCGGATCCTGCTTCAGGGCAATGATCGGCATGGGATGCACGCCGTGCTCCTCCCACCACAGCAACTTGGTGGTCTTCACGTCGCTCTCGAAGCGCACGGCTTGGGCGACACGACCGAACTCCCAGTGACCCATGTTGTCGCTGACGGCGATCACCTTCGGGTGGATCCCCTGGATGGCCTTGACCTTGGTGCGGACCCTCCCGACCCGGGAGGCGAGCACCACTTCACTGCCATCGGCAATACCCAGCCGCTCCAGGGTGGCGCCATTGAGAAATGCCGGGTTGTCGTGATCGATCTCGGAGAGCCACATGCAGTTGGCGGTGCGGTCGTGGGTATGGACCCGGCTCTGATAGGTGACCAGGGTGAACTCCTCTTCCTCCAGGTTCTCCAGCACCGGGAGCTGCTGGAAGATCGGCAAGGGTGAAAAGCCGGCCTGCTCCATGCGGGCGGAATAGATCTCGAACTTGCCGGATGGGGTGGCAAATCCACGCCTCTGGTAGCTGCGGTATTCGGGACTGGCGGCGGCGTCGAACCAGAAACCTTTGTCCATCAGGTAGTGGAGACCCCCCACCTTTCCGATACCGGGCACGCCCTTGAGCTGCTCTTCCAGGTACTGACGGGTCGTGAAGTCGAAGTAGCGGTGGACGTCGTCGCCAAGCCGTGCGGCCAGATTGATCAGCACGTCGGTGACCGCCACCGCCTCACCGAGGGGCAGGATGAGGGGTTGGCGCAGCGAGACGAACGGCACCATCTCGAAGGCCGGCGGGCTCTCCAGCTCCCAGCGCTCCGCGAACGTCGCGGTGGGCAGTACCAGGTCCGCGTACGCGGCGGTCTCGCTGTAGACCGAGTCGAGGCACACGAAGTACGGGATGAGCTCCTCGTCTCCGAGAATCTTCGCCAAGGACGACCCCTCGGACTGCGAGTAGACCGGGTTGTACTGATAGGTCATGTACACACCGACCTTGGCCTTTCCCTCCTTGATTGCCGGCAACACCCGCGACGGCACCTCATGCCTGGCAAGCGGGTAGTCGGACGGATGCAGGAGCTCGCTCGCGACGTTCGGTACCGGCGGAACAGGCTGCGGCTCGGCGAGCTGGAAGCTACGCGGCAGACAGTATCCACCCTCCACGTCGACGTTGCCGGTCAACGCGTTGAGCAACGCCACCGCGCGTTCGGTGTAGACGCCATTCGCGTGCTTGGTGACGCCGCCGGTGGAGACGGTGGTCGCCGGCTTGGTGGTGGCGAATTCGCGCGCGAGCCGCTTGATGTCAGAGGCCTTCACACCACTGATCCCCTCCGCCCACTCGGGGGTGTACTGGCGCAAGTGGCTGCGCAGGGACCGCAGCGGGTAATTGGTCCAGTTCTCCATGAAATCCGCGTCGTAGAGCCCCTCCTCGACGATGACGTGGGCCATCGCCAGGGCCACTGCGCCGTCGGTGCCGGGCTGGATGGGGTGCCACTCGTCGGCGCGCCCCGAGGTCTGGGTCACGCGTACGTCGAACACCACCATCTTCGCCTTGGGCTTGAGCAACGTTCCGGCCCGGCGTACACCCCGTGCCTCGGCGATGCGCTGGACGAAGCTGGTACGCAGATAGTGGGCCTCGTAGGGATTCGAGCCGAAGATGAGGATGTACTGACTGTTGGCGACGTCCGGCACCTCGAAGTCCGCGCCCCAGGTGAGTTGCTGCGCCACGCTCTTGTTGAGCCCGCCGACCGGATGGTTGACCAGCGCGTTTGGCGAGCCGAGGGCGTGGCAGAAGCGGAGGGTAATCTCCTGGGTGGTGATATCCCGGTCGGACTGGAAGACGAACCGCTCGGGCGTACCCGCGTCCCGCAGGGCCTGCAGGCGGTCGGCGATCTCCTGGTACGCCGCCTCCCACGAGATCTGCCGCCACTTGCCCTCGCCGCGTGGGCCCGTGCGCTTCAGTGGCACCAACAGGCGATCGGGATCGTAGACGCGGTTCAGCCCGGCCTGGCCCTTGGCGCACAGGCGACCCCGGCTATTCGGATGGTGGGTGCTGGGGCCGATCTTCAGGAGCTCGCCGTAGGCGGTGAAGCCGAAATTGCCGCAGCGCGCGTAGCAGTGCAGGCAGGTGCTGGGGATCGCCTTGAGGTTTTTGCCAGTAGTGCGCGAGACCTCCTTGCCCCCTTCGAGCAACTCCATGGCCCGCGCGATGTGGTCGAACGAGCGCTCCATGCCCAGCAATGCCCCGCCCAGAGCGGAGTACTTGAAGAGTTGTCTGCGCGTCAGTTCCATTGCCACGTTCCCTTATGCGACGTTCGCCTTACCGTGTAGTCGCTCTCCTGCGATGTGATGACCATCAGTGGAGGGGTACCGACTGCCCGCCGACCACCACGGTGAAGCGCATCGCGAAGATACCGACCATGGTCATCACCGACGCCAGGCTCAACCATCCGAAAGAGCGTTTGGTTTTCGGGTAGAAGACGATGACCAGCGGAATCAGCGAGCCGATGATCAGCTCGACACCGATGAACTCGGCGGCGAAATGGCCCCACAGCAGCAGCTCCGCGGCGTGAAACGCCTCCTGGCTCGAGGTGAGGATCACCAACACCGCGTTAAACAGGAGGAAGAGATCGGTGACGATCGCCGCCCCGAGGAAGTTGCCCAGGCCGTAGATGAGCTGCGCGTCCTTTTGCCGCTCCTCTGACGTCGCGTCGCGCATCATCCAGAGATTGCGGATCACGGCCATGATGATCATCAGCGCGATGCCCGAGACCATCGCGGAGACGATAAACAGGGTCGGCATCAACGCCGTGTTCCACAGGGCGCGGCCCTTACCCAAGGCGAGGATGAAGCCGGTATAACCGTGTACGGCGATCGCCAGTGGGATACCGATGATCGCCATGATCTTCGACCACTTGAGGTTGCCCGAGTAGACGAAGTAGGCGTAAACGATCGCCGAGATCGGATACGAGGTGAGGAGCATTACCCCGTAGGTGATCGGCGAGCGGAAGTTGACGTAGCCGGGCAGGTAGGTCATCAGGTGCCAGAATCGGAGCGGCTGCGTCATATCCGCCAACAAGTTCATCGGCGCGAGGACCAGGCAGAGGGGCGCGAGGATCGCACCGATCTTGCCCAGGGGCTTGTACTCCGTCTTGCCACCGAGGACCGCGATCACGGAGACCACGAATGAGCCAGCGGACAGGCCCGTGAAATAGAAGTACTGGGCGATGGGGAGCTGAAATGGCATCTGGTACGGTGCGTTGTAGAGCACCGTCACCTGGCTTCCAACATCCATAGGCTAGCTCTCGGTGTTAGGGGCTAGGGGCTAGGGATTAGGGATTAGGGGCTGGGGGTCGATGGCCGCCTGCGGCGGCCAGCAGAACCTTTTGTGGGTACCCCTTCCAAAAATAATCCCGGCCCGCAGGGGCGGAACCAGCCCTAGTCCCTCTTCCCTAACCCCTAGTCCCTTGTTTTTGAAGGCGTTGCATTCGGTTCTGTTGCCTCATGCCGGACAGGCGATAGGTCCAGGCTCCCCGATCAATACGGCTCGTGGAAGTGGATGTGGTCGATATCCACCCCCTTGGTGGGATCCATGGCGTCCGCATCCGCTCCGATGTAGAAGCAGTGTGGCTCCGTGCCCAGGGCCGCCTTCAGGGTGACCACGGGGTTGGTCGCCAGGAGCTGGGAGATCTCGCTGTTCGGGTCGTTGATGTCGCCGAACACGAGGGCGCGGCCCAGGCAGGTCTCGACGCACGCGGGCAACAGACCCGCGTCGAGGCGGTGTGCGCACCAGTTGCACTTCTGCACGATCTTGCGCAACGGGTTGATGTAGCGCACGTCGTACGGGCACGACGCCATACAGTACATGCAGCCGATGCAACGGTGCGGGTTGACCTCGACGATGCCGTCGTCGCGGACGTAGGTCGCCTTTACCGGGCAGTTGCGGTTGCAGATCGGCTTTTCGCACTGGTTGCACATGATCGGCAGGAACTGCCGGCTGACGTCTGGATAGCGCCCCTTCTCGATCACCTTCACCCAGGTTCGGAACTTGCCGAGTGGCACCTCGTTCTCGCTCTTGCAGGCCACGGAGCACGACTGGCAGCCAACGCAACGACGCAGATCCACCAGCATCCCGTAGCGAACCTTCCGCGTCCGGTTGCGGTCGTCGTTGTTCACCTCGAAAGCCATGCGGTTAACTCCCGGCCGAGTCGGCGGTGCCCGTGCTCGCCTACGCGACGAACTTGAAGTTGATGATCATGAAGAGGTAGGCACAGAACGCGAGAAAGCAGATCACCGCCTTCACCCCTGCCCTGCTAGCTGCTCCCTTGTGCCAGGTCAGACCCGTTTCGTCGGTGAACTTCACGTCGCTGCTCATGATACTGACCAGGGTGCTGCCCATGACGACCAGCAGCGCGATGTAGATCAACGCCAGGACGACGACCTTGATGGTGACCATCGCGTGCCTCCAGATTCGTTCGCGGTCAGGGTGAGGTAGACACGTCGCACCGACGGCGGCCCCCTCCACCGGCGACGACCAAGGACGCGACGCAAGGCATGTGCCAACCCTGTCATGTCCCGCTGCCTGCGGTTGTCGCCATCACCGGTACCTACCGCGGGACCGTCGACACCGGCTGAGAGGCGCAGATCATGGGCGCGAGCCTGCGCACCCGCGCGACTTCGCCGGTGGTGCCGCGGCCAGGGACCTTCGACCAAGCGATCCATCCGGGACGGAATTTCCCAACCTCTAGTGAGATGGTGGGCTTTTCTGCCCCAGGCGAGCCGACCGCCTGCGTCCCTCCCGCGTAACGCGATCTCTGTCGCCGGACGGCCTGGTATCTCGGTTTTACACCGTTCTTTCCCGCACGCGCTGCGGCACATCGCCCCACGACGCTCGATCTCGGTGGGCGAGCTCGCTCAGTCGCGGATGCAATGCACCCGCCCGCCGGGCCCCATCCCAGGGCCAGCCGCAAGCGTTGCTCGCCACCGCCACCTGGCAAGGAACTTGCTGAAATCCAATGTTATTTCCTCGATCGCTGGGGAAGGTGCGCCCTGCGGCAGAGCGGGGCCTGGCGGAGAAAGGGCATGAGATGGATGCAAGCGGACGAATAGCGCGCCTTGGATTGGCGTTGTGGGCAACGGTCGCCTTGCCCTCGCTGACGATCCCGGCCGCGATCGCACAGGCCGCAGAGGATGGTTGTGTCAACTGCCACGGGGATCCGTCGTTCGCGGTCCGCAACAAGAAGCTCTTCGACTACTTTCAGAAGTGGAGCGCCTCCAGCCACGCGGCCAACGGCGTCACCTGTGTTGACTGCCACGGGGGCGATCCCGGCGCCACGAACAAGGCCCAGGCCCATGGCAAGGCACTGGAGGCCGGGCTGCCCGGTAGCCGGGTCTTCTACAAGAACATCCCCAAGGTGTGCGGCCGTTGCCACGCCGAGATCTACGACAGCTTCACCCAGAGCAAGCACTACCGCCGCCTCACGGAGCAGGGCGTGGGCCCAAACTGCGTCACCTGCCACGGCTCTCTCAACACCACGGTACTCACCCCCTCGAAGATCGCCACCGTGTGTGAGCGCTGCCACAACGAGGAGACCGGGAACCACCCCGGGTTTCCCGAACGGGCACGCCAGATCCGCCGCCACAACATGATGATCAGCAGCTACCTGAAGTGGGTCGGTGCCTATTACGAGTCAATCGGCCACCCGCAGGAGATGGTGCCCTTCTATGAGCAGGTCAAGAATCAGCGCATCGCCTGGCACACCTTCAACCTCGATCAGGCCCAGGACACCTCGGACGCCATTCTCAGCCGCCTCCGAAAAAAGGAGCGGGAGATCGAGCAGGCGAAGCTGGAGGAGAAACGACGCGCCCACCGGGAGTCCCTGCAGAAAGAGGGGGAGTGAGCCACGCACCACGCACCCGTTTCCCCATGAATCCGCCGTCCCCGCGCGTGCCCCTGCCCACCCGGTCACCACGCCGTCCCTTCGTCGTGCTTGGCTCCGCCCTGTGCATCGTCCTCCTGTTGCTGGCTGCCAGCCCGGCGCAAGCCACCGTCGGGATGGCGGAGCGGACCGGACAGGGTTGCGTGGTCTGCCACCCCGACGACATCCGGGTACCGGGCCCGGCCGGCCTCTATTACCAGGAGAACGGCACCCTCGACGGGTGGATGGAAGGTGACTTCGAGGAACCATTCCACTTCGAGGAGGGGAGCTGTACCGATTGCCACGACGAGACGTGGGAGGTCGATCCGACGCCGCGCAAGCTGGAGGACCCGCACGACGACAAGGACCTGAAGCACGGTAAAGGCGCCTTCTGGTGCCTCACCTGCCACAGCCCAGATCATCGCAACGTCCTGCGCCTGTTCAATGGCGAGGAGATCCCGTGGGGTGAGGCACCACGTCTGTGCGGCCAATGCCACGGGCCGATCTACCGGGACTGGCAGAACCGCCTCCACGGCCGCTGGGTCGGTACCCTGAGCGACCCGAAACCGGCGCGCATCTGTACCGGCTGCCACAACCCTCACGATCCGAAGTTCAAGCCGGTCCCGCTGGAGCCGGCGGACGACTACCCTGCCGCCCCGCCGAAGTCGCCAGACCTGCCATTCGTCGTCGCCCTCGGTGTCTTCGCGTTCGTGGGGCTCGCCGCCTACGCGGCCTTCGGCAGGAGAGACTGATGAACTCACCCGACCGACCCCGCCGCGCCGCGCCCCAGCCCATCGAGCTGCGGCCACCGCAGGAATCCGTCTCACGACGTGACTTCCTGCGCCGCACGGGCCAGGGCACCGCCGCTCTGGCGGCGATGACCCTGCTCCCCAAGGACCTGCTGCACGTTCCACAGATCTTCTCCAAGGAAGACTTCTGCCTGCACCACTTCGTGGAGATGAGCCCGGAGGAGGTCGCGCAGCGTGTGGCGTATTTGGAGAAGCTCTACCGCGAGCGGTTCGACGACGATCGCATCTCCATCTCCACCGTCCCCGCCAAGGAAGGCACGCTGTGGGCGTACGCCCTGAACATCGGCAAGTGCGTCGGCTGCCGGCGTTGCGTGAAGGCGTGCGTCGGTGAAAACAACCAGTCACGCGATCCGACGATGGAGTGGATCCGTGTGCTGGAGATCGACAAGGGGTCCATGGAGCTGGAGGGCAGCCACCACTACTACGAGCACGAGCAGGTCCCCGACCCCGAGCACTACTACATGCCGGTGCAGTGCCAGCAATGCGAGGAACCTCCGTGCGTGAAGGTGTGCCCGACCCACGCCACCTGGCAGGAGAAGGACGGTATCGTCGTGGTCGACTACAACTGGTGCATCGGTTGTCGCTTCTGCCTCGCCGCCTGCCCGTACTTCGCGCGCCGCTTCAACTGGACCACCCCCACCTACCATAAGGGGGGGATCAACCCCGATATGCACTACCTCGGCAACCGGCCGCGCTTCAAAGGGACCATGGAGAAGTGCACCTTCTGCATCCAGCGTTCCCGGGCAGGCCGCTACACCGCGTGTGTCGAGGCGTGTCCGGTGGGCGCACGAAAGTTCGGGAACCTGCTGGATCCGGAGAGCGAGATCCGCAAGCTGATCGCCACGAAACGCGTCTTCCGCCTGAAGGAAGAGCTGGGGACCCACCCGAAGTTCTTCTACTTCATTGATTAACACGAGCCAAAGATGACCCGAGGATTGGTCTCCTACTCGCCCGCGAGGGACGCGTGTACACCGTCCGCAAAAAGCTCCCTCCCCCGCCGGGAGAGAGCGCCGGGGTGGGGGCGGTTGGGCCCAGCGAGCCGTTTTCTCGTGCGCCGACCGAACTGCCCATCTCAGACGTTGTCCCCCCATCCCCCTCCCGGCGGGAGGGGGGCCTCAAAGGACTCCCCTGCGGGGAGAATTGACTGAATGAAACTCCTCACCTTCCTCGCCGCCTCCGTGAAGATCGCGTTGACCGGCAGTCGCCGCTACTACGCCTGGCTGCTCGCCTTGCTCTCCATCACGTTGGTGGGCGGCTACTACTACCTATATCAGCTGCGCTATGGGCTGATCGTCACCGGCCTGCGCGACCAGGTTGTATGGGGCTCGTACATCGCCAACTTCACCTTCCTGGTGGGTGTGGCGGCCGCAGCGGTGATGATCGTCATCCCGGCGTACCTCTACGGGTACAAGGACTTCAAGCCGGTCACCCTGCTGGGGGAGATGCTCGCCAGCTCCGCACTGATCATGTGCATCATCTACGTCATGGTGGACATGGGTCGGCCGGATCGGGTGTGGCACCTCTTGCCGATCATCGGCTGGCCCAACTTCCCGGACTCCCTCCTCACGTGGGACGTACTGGTCCTGAGCGGCTACCTGTTCATCAACATGTTCATCCCGGGCTATATGCTCTATAGCCGCTACCACCACCGGGAGCCGAGCAAGAAGGTCTTGCTGCCCTTCACCTACCTCTCCATCCCGTGGGCGGTATCGATCCACACCGTGACCGCCTTCATTTACTGCGGCATGGTCTCGCGGCCGATCTGGAACACCGCCCTGATGGCGCCGCGATTCCTGGCCACGGCCTTCGCCGCGGGACCGGCGCTGATCATCATCATCGTGCAGATCGTGCGTCGCTACACGCCGTACGGCAGCCCGGGCGATGAGTTCGAGATCCCGGACGAGACCCTGTACCGCATCGCCAACATCATCCTGGTGGCGATGCTCATCTCCCTGTTCTTCACCGCATCGGAGATCTTCACCGTCTTCTACTCGGCGTCGGCGCACCAGGCGCCGCTGCAATACCTCTATTTCGGTCTCCATGGCCACGGCATCCTGCGCCCGTATATCTGGCTCGCCCTCATGGCCATGGTCACCGCCACGATCCTGCTGATGATTCCGCGCACACGGAAGAACCTGGTGACCCTGAACATGGCGTGCATGCTCCTGTTTGCCGGCATCTGGACGGAGAAGGGGATGGGGCTGATCCTCCCCGCCTTCATTCCCAGCCCCCTCGGCGAGGTCTTCGAGTACTGGCCGTCCAACCCCGAGGTGGTGATCTCGATCTCCATCTGGGCCCTCGGCGCGTTGATCTTCACCATGCTCGCCAAGATCGCCATCCAGATCGAGGTCGGCGGCGTCACCCACAAGCCCAACTCCTGAGCTCCATCCCGCGGATGGCTGACCTGCACCCGGCATGGACCACAATCTCCATCCTCCCCGCCCGTGCGACGCCGTGCCGGAGGCGCCCGCGATCACCGCCGAGGTGGCTCGTCAGGCGCTCCTGAGCCATGCGGCCGCCACTGGCGCCATGCTACGTGACCGCGCCGGCGGAGGACTGGATTACCCGCGCTTGATCACTCTGCTACAGGATCCGGACGTGGTGCGGTTTCCGGTGCACGTGGTCTTCGACGCGCAGCCGCTGCAAGGCGAGGAGCTCGCCTACCCGTTGCCGGTGGAAAACGATCCCACCAACGGCTTCACTATGTATGTCCACTCCCAGCTGGCGACGTACCTGGACGATGCCACGGCGGCCATCCTCTACGCCGTCGTTGTCGTCAACTACGGCGATGCTGCTACCGGCGAGGTGGCGGAGGCGTTCGGAGCCGCCGCCCTGGGTGTTGACCGTGAGGCGTATTACGGCACGATCTGCCGGATCGCCGACGGCATTCCACGGTAAACCTAAGTAAATTTGGAAAGTCTGCAGACTCAACCACTTGCGGACAGTCAGGCGTTTCCAATTTAATGGTGCGTTCACGGTCCTTAGCGCCTTGGCCGACGGACAAACTGCCCAGGGGATATGCCCATCTGGCGCCCGGCGCCACAACCCACCGAAGGAGCCCCGTATGAAAGTGCTCGTGTCGATTGCCGCCTGTCTAGCTATGGTCTGTGGGGTCGTTGCGACTCCGGCGCACGCCGCCGACTACGTGGGTGCCAGGAAGTGCAAGATGTGCCACAAGAAGGCCCACGCGAAGTGGGAGGAGACGAAGCACGCCCAGGCCTTTTCCTCGTTGCAAGGCGACGATGCGGAGAACCCCGAGTGCGTCGGCTGTCACACCACCGGTTATCCCGGTTCCGGCCCGGTGGCCGAGGATATGAAGAACGTCCAGTGCGAGGCATGCCACGGCCCGGGCTCCGACTACCGCAAGGTGATGATGCGGAAGAGCTCGTACACCACGGAGAAGGCCGTCGCGGCTGGGCTGATCGTGCCCAACGAGGCGACCTGCACGCAGTGCCACAACGAGAAGAACCCCAACTTCAAGCCGTTCAATTTCGAAGAGCGGAAAGCCCAGATCGCCCATACCCTCGACAAGCCCCGCAGCTAGTAGCGAAATCCAGCCGCCGGAACTCGACGCCTAGTCCGGTTCCGGCGGTTTGTTTCCTGCCCGCACCTACAGCGGCAGGCCCGCGGTGGGTCTCCCGCGGATCGCTGACGCGGTGCCGGCGCGGCGCGAAACCGCACCGCCCTTCAAGGCCATCGCGGACCCAGAGCCGAGCCGCCGCAGCAACCGGCGGCCCCACGCCGGATTATTGCTGAGCGCCGGCCGTAGCGTACCCTCCCGCGATGCCTCCCCTGCCCTTCCCCTGGCCCGATCTGCTGATCTTTGACCTCGACGGGACGCTGATCGACTCCAAGGAGGACCTTGCCAACTCCCTCAATCAGGCGCTGCGGGAACAGGGCCTGACGGAGCTCGACCGCGAGGAGATCTACTCCTACGTGGGCAATGGTGTGTACAACCTGATCGATCGTTCCGTGCGTGCCGCCGGCGGCGACGACGTGGACGGGGCGCTTAGCCATTTCATGACGGTATACGACCGGCGGCTGCTGGAGCATACCCGTCTCTACGACGGGATCGAGGAGGTCCTTCATCACTTCCGCGATGTCCCCCTCGCCCTGATCACCAACAAGTCGATGCGCTTCACGCGTCCCATTGTCGAGGGCCTCGGCGTGGCGCACCGCTTCCAGCCACTGCTGACGCGCGACTCGTTCCCGGAGTGCAAGCCCCACCCCCGCCCGGTCCAGCACTGTGTGGCGGCTCACGGGGTACGGCCGCAGCACTCCTGGATGATCGGCGATGGCGCCACCGATGTTGTCGCCGGCAAGGCGGCCGGCGTGCGCACCTGCGGCTGCCTGTATGGATTCCGTAGCGAAGCGGAGCTGACCCAGGCGGCTCCCGATGCCTTGATCACGTCGCCGCGTGATCTGGTCAACCTCTTCTCGCGGCCGGTCGCCGTCGATAACGGTTAAACGGTCCGGCATTTCGCCGACCTTCCCGAATTCCCTCATGGTGGAGCCCAATCCAGCCAAGGAACGTTACCGCCGTTTCGTGGACGACTACCAACGCGGCGTCGAGCGCGCCGAGCTGTGCGCTCGCTACGACATTCCGGCTGCGAAGTTCGACGAGTTCGTCGCCTTCCTGCGGCGGCAGGGCTTCCGTCTCGCCCCGCCGATACCGACGGGTTTTGCCCGTGCCCACGAGATCGACTTCGCGATCTCCGGTGACGACATGCAGTACGTAGAGGTGGAGCTCGATCCCCGCGAGACGGCAATCGCCGAGGCCGGCGCGATGCTGTACATCGAGCCGGGCATCGAGATGGAGACCATCTTCGGCGACGGCAGCCGCGAGTCCGAAGGCGTCATGGCGAGGATCTTCGGGGCCGGCAAGCGCATCCTGATCGGTGAATCGCTGTTCATGACTGCCTTCACCAACGGCGGTGCACGCAAGCAGCGGGTCGCCTTCAGCGCCCCGT